>CAJONA010000056.1 GCA_905235755.1 uncultured Clostridia bacterium | reverse complement strand
GTTTTTTCTTTATCGACGCGACAAAATCACGCGCCTCCGCTTCGCTTGAAACGGGCGCGGCGTATCCGATGAATACCGATTTTTTCTCGACTATCTCGGCTGACGCCGCTTTGCCGACGGTGCGTATCTGTTCCATTTTATTCTCCGATCATATATTTTGCGAGCTGTCCCGCCGTCTTTTCATCGCAGACGGCGACGACTTTCGTGCCGAGTTCGGTGTACTCGACGCTCTTGACATTTGAGCTTGAGCTTGAATATAGCTTATTCAGCATGCCGCTGTCCGCGTGCGGGAACAGAAATGTCAGTTCCCTGCGGCGCGCCGCCGCGGTCTTTTCAAGAAGCGCGATGAGATCGTCGACCCCTTCTCCCGTTTTTGCCGAAATGAAAACGGTGTCGGCGCTCGGCGTTCCGAGCGGAAGATCGCCCGCTTTGTCGATCTTGTTGCAAACGTAGACGACCGGCTTTGAAGACGCGCCGAGTTCCGTTATCAACGACTGCGTCACCTCAAACTGCGCCGCGGCGTCGCTGTCGGAAGCGTCGATGACGACGATTATCGCGTCGGCGTAAGCAACTTCGTCGAGCGTAGAGCGGAACGCTTTTATGAGATGGTGAGGCAGGTTGCGTATAAATCCGACGGTGTCGGTGAGCAACACCTGCGTCCCGCTCGGCAGGTCATACTTTCTCGTCGTGGGATCGAGCGTCGCAAAGAGCTTGTCCTCGGCAAGAATGCCCGCGTCTGTAAGATAATTAAGAAGCGTCGACTTTCCAGCGTTCGTGTACCCCGCTATTGCAAATTTGAATATGCCCGAACGGTCGCGCGCCGCGCGCTGCGTCTCCCTGTTGGAAGCGAGCTCGCGCAATTCGCCTTCAAGCGCGTCCATGCGCCGCTTGACGTGCCTGCGGTCTGTTTCGAGCTGACTTTCACCAGGTCCGCGCGTGCCTATTCCGCCGCCGAGCCTCGACAGCTCCGCTCCGCGTCCCACAAGGCGCGGCACGGTGTATTTCAACTGCGCGAGTTCTACCTGCAGCTTTCCCTCGGCGCTCTCGGCGTGAAGCGCGAAAATATCGAGAATGAGCATGCTCCTGTCGATGACGTTCACGTCGCCGCCTATCGCGTTTTCGATGTTTTTTATCTGCGACGGCGTCAGCTCGCAGTCGAATATTACCGTGTCGATGCCGTTGCCGATACATATATCTTTAAGCTCGTCGAGCTTGCCTTTTCCGAGATACGTCGCGGCGTCGGGACTTTGCTTTTGCTGTACCATAGTGCAAAAGACTTCCGCTCCCGCGGTGTCGGCAAGCCGTGCCAGTTCGTCGAGAGACGCGCCGTACTCGCGCTCGTCGGCGCCCTTCGGCACGACGGAAACAAGCACAGCCGTTGTCGTTTTTGTTTTGTCAAAAATGTTTTGCGTAAAGCATCACCTCCGATATTCGTAAAAAAAACAGAAAAAGAGTGGGACAGCAAAGCGTTCCCACTCAGTCCTTTTTACGATTTAATGCCTTCAAGACGCTTTTTGAACTTGTCAACACGTCCGCCCGCATCGACAAACTTCTGTTTGCCGGTGTAGAAAGGATGGCACTTGGAGCAAATTTCAACTTTGAAATCGCCCTTTGTGGACCTTGTATGAATAACCTCGCCGCACGCACAAGTTATCGTAGCGTCAACGTAATTGGGATGGATTCCGTTCTTCATTGTTTCAGTACCTTTCTGTAGAATTTTAATGCAAAGGTTATCTTACCACATAAAAAGCAATTTTGCAAGTGTTTTTTCGATTTTTTTTAAAAAATTTAAATTTTCCCCGCAATTTCCGCTCTGAGCCGCTCGATTATGCGCTTTTCGAGCCGCGAAATGTACGATTGCGAGATACCGAGCATATCGGCGACCTCCTTTTGAGTGTATTCCTTTTTGCCGGAAAGTCCGAAGCGGAGCTCGACGATCTCACGCTCCCTGTCGTCGAGTTTTTCGATAGCTTCCATTATTATCTTCTTTTCGTCGTCGTCTTCGAGACGGCGGCTGACGACGTCACTGTCCGAACTGACGACGTCGGAGAGCAGCAGTTCGTTGCCGTCGCAGTCGATGTTGAGCGGCTCGTCGAACGATATCTCCGAGCGTATATTGTTCGATTTGCGTATGTACATCAGTATCTCGTTTTCGATGCATCGCGATGCGTATGTGGCGAGTTTTATGTTTTTGTCGGTGCGGAACGTGTTCGCCGCCTTGATCATTCCTATCGTACCTATGGAAACAAGATCTTCGAGCGGTACGCCCGTGTTCTCGAATTTTTTGGCTATGTATACGACAAGGCGCAGATTGCGCTCGACGAGCGTTTTTCGCCCGCTCGGAGACTCGTCGAGATGTTCGAGTATCTCGTTCTCCTCGCTCTGCGAAAGCGGCGGCGGCAAAAGTTCCGTCCCCGTAACGTAGTATACGCCGCCTTTATACAGTCTGAGCCATAATTTGTTCAGCCAAACTCTGATTTTATATATCAATTTTCTCATTTTGCCCTCCGGAAAATATCATACAAGTTCAAGCGGTACAAGCGCGTCGCAGTCGCCGTAATATTCTTCTTTTCCGACGGATATGAGCGCGTCGCGGCGCTCATATTCGCCTTTTGTCTTTATGTAGCATTTGTCGGCTTTTACCGCAAAGACGAGTTCGCTCCCGCCCTCGGTGGAGATCGGTATCGCGCGCAGACCGCGGACAAAATCGCCGTCGGGCATCGCCCCGTCTGAAAATCCGCTCGGAAGTATATCTTTATACCTCGTCGAAATGAATATGACCGGCGTTCCCGAAATCGGATCGGCGGCGACGTTGCCGCTGTCGATAAATCCCGTCAGCTCATACGTTCGGACGCCGAAAGTAAGAGACAGCTCGCATGTCTTTGCGCGAACGCGGCTTTTGAGCAAGACGGTGAACAGTTTCGTAAGCAGAGCCGACGCCGCCGCGCATATGAAAAACACCCACAGCGGCACATCTCCCAGCGCCGTGACGATGTTGCCGCCCGATTCGATATACGCGCTGTAATTTCCGAGCCGCGAATAAATGAGCGTCATCGCGCCGCCGAGCATGACGGACACGGCGTAAAAGACTGCCGTCTTTAATAGGAGCTTCACCGCGTTTCCGCTCCATATACCGATCGCGCAAACGGCGAACGCCGCCGCCGTTTCGATAAGTATCTCGACAACCGTCGGCAAAGAATAAAGCAGCGATATAACGCCGTACGCGGCGCCGACGGCTGCGGCGAGCGCGACGCGCCACGTCCGCATCTTCGTCTTTGTCAGTTTTCCCGCGACAAATAGGCACACGAAGTCCATGGAGAAATTTATCAAGAACAGCACGTCGCCGTATATGTATTCGGTCATCTGCGCCTCCCGCGCGTTTTTTATTATTGTAATACTAAAAAAGCGCAAAAGCGGTCGGAACGTGGCGCAGGAGAAAATTTCATAAAAAAACCGCCGAAGCTTCCTTCGGCGGTCCGTATTGGAGCGAATAACGGGAATCGAACCCGCATGACGAGCTTGGGAAGCTCGGGTTCTGCCATTGAACTATATTCGCGTTGTTTGTATTATAACAGATATTTTGAAAAATTGCAATAGAAAACGGCAAAATCTTGATTATAAATTAAATTTTTATTGAAATGGCGCGCGGGATATGGTATACTGAATATCGCTGCGGCGCGCCAAGTTCAAAAAAGCAAACAAAAAGCGGCGCCGCACGCGGCACCGCTCATGGAGCTGGTGAAAAGACTCGAACTTTCGACCTGTTGATTACGAATCAACTGCACTACCGACTGTGCTACACCAGCAACGATATAGATTTTATCACATTAATTTTGTTTTGTCAATATCAATTTTAAATAAATAATTAATTTTTTTCGGAGTTCAAATGAGACTGACCGACATTTCCCACGCGCGCGACGTCATGCGCCGCCACAATATAAATCCGCAAAAACGCTACGGACAAAATTTTCTCACGAATCCGCGCATCGTCGATGCGATAGCCGACGCCTGCGCATCTGATGAATGCGGGATAATCGAGATAGGTCCCGGCATCGGGACGCTGACGGAGGCGCTCTGCGAGCGATACAAAAAAGTCGTCGCCATAGAAATAGACCGCGCGCTGCTGCCGGTGCTCGACGAGACGCTGGGCAGGTTTGACAACGTCGAGATCATATGCGGCGACGCGATGAATATCGACTTTAATGAACTGGTAAAAGAGCATTTCGGCGGTATGAAGGTCTGCGTGTGCGCAAATCTTCCATATTACATAACGTCGCCGATAATAATGAAGCTGCTCGAATACGGCACGCTTTTGGAGTCGATAACGGTGATGATACAAAAGGAAGTCGCCGATCGGCTTTGCGCGAGCGCAGGCAGCGCGATGTGCGGAGCGATAACTCTTGCGGTAAACTACCGCGCGGCGGTCGAAAAGGTGATTACGGTCGCGCCCGGCAATTTTTTGCCGCCGCCGAAAGTGTCGTCGACAGTCATTAAAATGACGATGCTGAAAGAGCCGCCCGTGGCGTGCGGGGATGCGGAAAAGATGTTTGAAATAATAAAGCTCGCGTTCGGTCAGCGCAGAAAGACGCTGTCAAACGCGCTCTCGTCCGTCTACGGCAAGAGCGACGTCGAGCGTGCGCTGGACACGCTCGGACTGCAAACGGATATACGCGGCGAAAAGCTCGGCATACGCGAGTTTGCCGCGCTCTCCGATCTGCTTTAACCGATATTTCCCTTTTTCATATAATATAGAATATACAAATTGTGCGGTCGGTGAAAGATGAACGAAAAACTGATTGAATTCAAAAAGCAAATGTCGGGCAAAAGCGCGGCGCTGGCAGGTCTCGGAATATCGAATATCGCGGCGGCTGAATTCCTTTGCGGGATCGGTATGAATGTTACGGCATACGACGCAAAGGCGCCGTCGGACGACGTCCGCGCGTTGATGGACGCGCTCGGAGTAAAAATCGTTCAAAGCGAAACTTTCGACGTCGGCGGCGCCGACATCGTTCTGCGCTCGCCCGGCGTGCGTCCCGAAAAGATCCTCTGCGGCAAGGAAAAAATGACGAGCGAGATCGAGCTTTTCTGCTCGCTTTGCCCGTGCGATATTTACGCCGTTACGGGAAGCGACGGCAAGACCACGACGACGACGATAATTTCGAAACTGCTCGAAGCCGAATTCGGCGGCACGAGCAGAAAAGTGTGGCTCGGCGGCAACATCGGCATTCCGCTGCTCTCATCGCTCGACAAGATAAACGACAGCGACGTCGCCGTCCTTGAACTTTCGAGTTTTCAACTGATGACGATGAGTTTTTCGCCGCGCGTCGCGGTGATAACGAATGTATCGCCGAATCACCTCAACTGGCACACGTCGATGGAGGAATATATCGACGCAAAGCGGCGCATATTCTCCTTTCAAAGCGAAGCGTGCCGATTTGTGACAAACGCCGACAACGTCATAAAGAGATCGTTCGCCTCGGCCGGCGAGACGCTCAAATTTTCATCGAGCGGCGACGCGGACGCAAAGATCAAGGACGGCGCGATATATTTAGGTACGGAAAAAATCGTTGCCCTGTCCGATATTGTGATCCCCGGCACGCACAACGCCGAAAACTATATGGCGGCGTTTCTTGCGGTAAAGGGCGTCGTTTCCGCCGCAAATATGGCAAAAGTCGCAAAAACGTTCTCCGGCGTGCGCCATCGCGCCGAGCTTGTGTGCGAAAGGAACGGCGTCAAATTCTTCAACAGCTCGATAGACACGTCTCCGACAAGAACGCGCGCGGCGCTGTCGGCGTTCGGAGAAAAAGTCATTATCATCATCGGCGGATACGACAAGCACATTCCGCCGGAGCCGCTGACAGAACCGCTTATGAATAAGACAAAAAAGATCGTCTGCACGGGAGACACGGGTGAAAAGATCTTTAATATGATGAAAAACGCGGGATACGGCGGAGAAATATATCTCGAAAAGGATTTTGAACGCGCCGTCAGGCGCGCCGCAAGCGGCGCCGTAAGCGGCGACGTCGTACTGCTCTCCCCCGCAGCCGCGAGCTTTGACGCTTTCAATAATTTTGAAGAGCGCGGCGACAAATTTTCAGATATAGTTAAAAATTTAAATATGTAAATATATGGAGGACTGATGGAAACAAAGGATCTGATTTTCGATGTCTGTTCGCTCATGTCGATAAACGGCTATGAGTACGTTGACAGCGAAAAACTCGAAAAAATCGTAATGCCTTATTTTGATGAGTGCGAAAAAGACAGCGTAGGCAATCATATTTTCATAAAAAGATGCGGAAGGCCCGACGCGAAAAAGCTCCTTATCGACACTCATTACGACGAGATAGGGCTTATGGTAAAAGGAATAACGGAAGAAGGATTTTTGCGCGTTTGCTCCGTGGGCGGCGTTGACGCGCGGCTGCTGCCGTGCGCCGATGTGACCGTCTACGGCAGAGGCAAGACTATGTCAGGCGTCGCTTTGGACAAGCCGAACTGTATACGCAAAGACGACGAAAAAGGCAAGCTCACACCGGTGTCGGATATACTTATCGACGTCGGCCTTGATAAAGACGAGGTCGCAAAATATGTCGAGACAGGCACTCCCGTCGGATTTAAGGCTGTTTACGACACTCTCGGCGAGGATTATTTGTACGGCAAGAGCCTCGACGACAAGATATGCTCGGCGGCGGTAATACGCGCAATGCAGCTTCTTGACAAAGAAAAACTCGCTTATGATATCTATTTTTCGATGTCGTGCCGCGAGGAAGTCGGCCATCGCGCCGTGAGCGCGGCGACGTTCAGGATCGAGCCCGACGCGGCTATAATCCTCGACGTGACGTTCGGCATGGCTCCCGAAGGTAAAAAAGGCAGCGACATGGAAATGGGCGGCGGACCGTCCGTCTCGATATCGGTGATACTGAATAAAAAGCTGACGGACTCTATCGAATGCGTCGCAAAGGAAAAAGAGATCCCTTATCAGATGTGCCTCGAAGGCGTCGACACGGGGACTCACGCCGACGACGTCGCGTTCATCGGTCGCGGAGTGCCGACGGCGCTCCTCGGCATACCGATATGGTTCATGCACACGCCGATAGAAACGGCAAAACTTGATGACTTTGAAAACACGGCGCGTCTTTTGGCGGCGATTCTCGAAAAGGAGGGGCTTGTATGAAACTTTACGGAATAGACCTTATAAAGGCGCTGTGACGTTTCGGCGCCCTCGGGAAACGAGGAACGCGCCGCGGCGCTCATAATCGAGCAGATAGGAGACGACGCCGAAGTATATACGGACCGCGTCGGCAACGTCATAGCAAAAATGGCGGCAAACGGCGGAAAAGAGCGGACGATGCTTGTCGCCCACATGGACGAGCCCGGATTTATCGTCAAAGAAGTCGACGGAGACGGAAAGGTCAGGTTCAGGCTGTTCGGCGGCGTTCCGAGCGAGCGCATATCGGGCAGACGCGGCGTGATAAACGGCGATATCCCGTGCCTTTTCGCCGCAAAACCGATACATGCGCTGTCGGGCGACGAGCGCGCAAAGCCGACGGCGACGGACAGGATCTATGCGGAAGTCGGCGCTAAAAACAAAGACGGCGTCAAGAATATAAAAACGGGCGACTACGGCACGTTCGCGCCGTCGTTCGGCGAGCTAGGACGCTTCATCAAGGGCAAGGCGCTCGG
>CAJONA010000055.1 GCA_905235755.1 uncultured Clostridia bacterium | reverse complement strand
GCGCGGTGTGCTGACAAAGCGGATCGAAACAGAACGGATAACTTTCACCGTCGACTTTTGAATAATAATACATTATCCCGCTTGAACTGTCCGCCATCAACACACGCGATTTCATTTCGATACACGCATGATTTCTTGAACTTGCATACGGCTCTGTTTTTGTTTCTATAATAATCGGCTCTTTCCCGCACGAGACGAGAAAGAGCAAAACGGTGATAATGGCTATTATGAGTGCGAGCAGTTTTTTCATTGTGGCGTTCTCCTTTATGTAAATGTGATTTTATCTTATCCGGACAAAATTAGACTAGGGAAACCCGTGTTTTTCACTACGATACTATTATACAGCAGCAAAAATCAAATTGTCAAGAATACATTTCCAAAAAAGACCAATGGCGCGCCATTGGTCTTTTTTCGTATTATTTCTGTATTATCTTCACCGAGCCGAACGCGCTGTCCGCTTCGATAAATATATCTGCAGCGGCGGATTCCGTCCCGTCGTACTTGACAGATCCGAAACAAGCGCTTTTTTTCAGCGAGACTTTCGTGCCTCTGTCTAAAATGACCTTGACAGAGCCGAACGCGTTCTCCACCTTCAGCACAGCGCCCTCTGTTATCGTCGCGCCGCAGAGATCAACGGTGTAATCGCCGAACGCACACGAGAATTTGCCTCCCGAAAACGTCCTGCCGGCATAATTTGTCTTTCCCGATGAGAACGTACAGCTCCCGATGTCGCCGTCGACCGTTTCGCCGTATTCCGACGATCCTTCTTGCCGCGACGAGGCAATTTTTCTCTCCGGCTTCACCGCCCGGATGATAAGCCTCAGCCCTAAAATGATGACCGCCAATCCGCAGATGAGTATCCAGATGTTCACACCGTTAAGGAAAGGTATATAATTCTGCGCGAAAAGGAGTCCGAAAATGACGAGTCCTATCACATTAAAGAAATGCGGACCGTCGTTTATCACCGCAATGAGGAACACGATCATAAGAAGCAGCGCCCACCAACCTTTAAAGAACACGTTGAAGTCCCATAGTCCGACGGCGTTGCCGATAATGCCGACGCCGACCGCCGCCACTACTATGCCTAAAATAACAGATGTGATGTTCTTTCTCACTTATCTCAACCTTCCTCGTTATTTTTTTTGAATTTACAGTCCTTGTTCGTGCAAACAAGGATATTTTTGCTTTCTTTCAGGGCGAGCATAGAGCCGCACTCGGGGCATTTCTTGTCTGTCGGGCGATCCCACATCGAGAAGTCGCAATCGGGATAGCGAGAGCAGCTGTAAAACACGGTCTTTTTCTTGCCGACGCCCTTGACTATCGGAGCTCCGCATTTGGGGCACGGCACGCCGATCTCCTCGCGGATCGCCTTTGTATAGCGGCACTTCGGGAATGACGAGCACGCGTAGAATTTGCCGTATCTCGACTCGCGTATTAGCAGCGGCGAGCCGCACTTTTCGCACAAAAGATCGGTTTTTTCAGCCTCTTTCTTCTCGGGAGCGGCCTTTTTGTTAGACACGTCGAGCGGCTTCGTGTTTTTACATTCGGGATAGCCCGGGCACGCGGCAAACTTGCCGTACTTGCCCGTCTTGATTACCATCTTTCGCCCGCATTTTTCACATATTATGTCGGATTCCTCATCGGGTATCTTCACGCGGTTTTCTTTTAAGTGCTTTTGTGCCTCGCTCAGCGTGTTTTCAAAATCGCCGTAAAAATCGTCGAGCACCGAAACGAACGTCTTTTCACCGTCCGCAATTTTGTCAAGAGACGTTTCAACTTCGGCTGTGAATCGGTAATCAACTATCTTCGGAAAATTCTTCTTCATTATATCGACGGACGCCTTGCCGAGCGGCGTCGAATGGAATGCTTTTTTCTCAAGCGTGACGTATCCGCGGTCGATTATCGTCGTTATCGTCTGAGCGTATGTCGACGGGCGGCCTATGCCCTTTTCTTTGAGCACTTTTACGAGCGATCCCTCGTTGTATCTCGCGGGCGGCTCGGTGAAATTCTGCTTTGCGCCTATCTCGTCGCAAGCGAGAGCGTCCCCCTCTTTGACGGAGGACAGCTTTCCGTCTTTTTCAACCTTTTCCTCGGTGTCGTTATAGACGGTCATATAGCCTTTAAAAGCCACGCTGCTCTCACTCGACTTGAATACATATCCCTCGCACTCAAATTCGGCTGAAACGGTATCGAATTCCGCATTTTTCATCTGCGACGCGACAAAGCGCTCCCAAATGAGCTTATACAGCTTATACTGATCGCTCGACAGACGGCTCTTTAACATCTCGGGCGTGAACGCGACGTTCGCCGGGCGGATTGCCTCGTGAGCGTCCTGCGCCGTGGATTTTGTTTTGAAAGTTCTCGGCTTTGACGGATAATATTCCTTGCCGTAGTTCTCCGTTATAAATGTGCGAGCGGCCGCGCTCGCCTCCTCCGATATACGGAGCGAATCCGTACGCATATAAGTGATAAGACCGTGCGCGCCGCCAAGGTCCTGCCCGATGTCGACGCCCTCGTAAAGCTCTTGCGCCACGCGCATTATCTTCTTCGAATTAAATCCGAGTCTGTGCGACGCGTCTTGCTGGAGCGTCGCCGTTTCGAACGGCGGGAGCGGGCTTTTTGATTTCTTCGCCATCTTGACGGATTTTGCGATAAAGTCTTTTCCGCCGCAAGCGGCGATTATCTTATCCGCCTCATCCTTTGAGTTAAGCTCGATCTTTCCGCTCGCGTCGCCGTAGAATTTCGTATTTATCTTTAAACGGCGCGCGTTTTTGAGCACGGCGTCAATAGTGTAATACTCTTTCGGCACAAACGCGTCGATCTCGGCGTCGCGTTCGACGATGAGTCTCGTCGCCACGGATTGCACGCGCCCCGCCGAAAGTCCGCTTTTTATCGTTTTCCACAGATACGGGCTGAGCTGATAGCCGACGATGCGGTCGAGCACGCGGCGCGCCTGCTGCGCGTCGACAAGGTTCATATCTATCGGGCGCGGATTGTTTATCTCGGATTGAATTGTCGATTTCGTTATCTCGTTGAAGCTGATGCGAAGGCACTTTGCCGGGTCCATTCCGAGAACTGTCGCAATGTGCCACGATATCGCCTCGCCCTCTCTGTCGGGGTCGGTCGCAAAATAAACGGCGTCGGCTGTCTTCGCCTCTTTTTTAAGTTGATTTATTACGTCGGTCTTTCCCTGGATCGTTACATATTTCGGCTTGAAGCCGTCCTCGATGTCGACGCCGAGACTGCTTTTCGGCAGATCTCTCACATGTCCCTTCGACGCCAGCACCTTGTAATCTTTGCCGAGGTACGACATTATGGCGGGCGCTTTTGAAGGGGACTCGATTATTATCAGTTTGCTCATTGATCTTTTCCTTTTGCTATTTTCAGTTTCTTATGTGCGTTTTTCAATTATATGATAAGATTATCGCCTTGTCAACACTTTTTTCACGACAAAGAATAATTTCCACCCGGCAGCGCATGGCATACGCCGAGTATCTCAAGCGTCGTTACGGTCGCCAAGACCTCACCCGCGCCGAGCTCTCTGTCCATTTTGCGCGACGCTTCGGCGCGTATTTCGTCGAGTGAAGAAAATTTCTTCATCGACTCATAAACGGCAAGTTCCATTTCGGAAAACGACGACGTGTCGTGCTCTTTTGCCGTCTGCGGCTGAGCGTTTGCGGACGCTTCTTTGACTTTTTCGGCGCGGCGTTTCGGTTTTTCCTCTTTGATTTTTTCCTTTTTTTGGCGCGCGGGCTTTTCCTTTTCGATATTGTCGACATAAGTCACGCGAAGCTCGCCCGTCGGCGCAAAATACTTGTTTTTTGAAATATGCTCGGTGAATATTCTGTGCGGATACATAAGCTCGTATTCTTCAAGTATGTCCCGTGCGCCGCGCACCATTACGGCGCCGGCGTGAATAAGCGCGTTCGTGCCTCCGCTTTCTTTGTCGCCGGCTCTGCCCGGGAATGCGAACACGTCTCTGCCCTGCTTTTCGGCGTGTCTCGCCGTTATGAGCGCACCGCTCTTCATATCCGCTTCGACGACGCACGTCCCGAGTGACAGACCTGAGATTATCCTGTTTCGTATCGGGAAATTCGCGCCTTCGGGGCTTGTCCCCGGCACGAATTCCGTGATCACGGCGCCGTGCTCCGTTATATTTCGGTAAAGCTCCGCGTGACGCGGCGGATATATCACGTCGATGCCGCAGCCGAGCACCGCTATTGTCATTCCGCCCGCGGCGATAGCGCCTCTGGCGCACGCGCCGTCGATACCGAGCGCCATGCCGGAAACGACGACGGCTCCCGCCTCCGCGAGTTCCGCGCCGAGCTTGTACGCCGTCTTAAAGCCGTGCTCGGTGCAATTTCTCGTGCCGACGCACGCGACAAGCACGTTGTCGTCGATGTCCGGTATCCTACCTTTATAATAAAGCACGAGCGGCTTTGCGTGTATGCGTTTCAGCCTTTCGGGATATATCGGACTGTCGAGCGTCATTATGCCCACGTTAACTCGCTGGCAGTATTTATATATGCGCTCGGAATACGAAAGATCCTTGTCGCAGAGCGCGCGTTTCAGATCTTCATCTATCCCTTCGATATCCGATATCTCGTCGGAAGTAAGTTCATATATTTTTTGCGGAGTTGCGTATTGATCGAGCAGGAGCGAACCGCTTTCGCTTCCCGCTCCGCACGCAAGCGCGAGCCATATCCAATACACCGTATCCATCTTTATTTCTCCTTACAGTCTTGATTTTGCCGCTTCCCACATGATTATCGACGCCGCCACCGCGGCGTTGAGCGACTGCACGCCGTCAGTCATCGGTATTATTACCGATCCGTCGCACGCTTTTGCAGCTTCGGGCGAAACTCCCTGCCCCTCGTTGCCGATGACAAAGCCGACCTTGCCGCCGGCGTCGATGTCTCGGATATCGCGCGCGTTTTCATCGAGCGTCGCCGCGTATACGGAAAAACCGTTTTGACGAAGCTCGCGCACTTTTTTCACAGCGTCGCAGCGTTCCGTCCTGACGCGGAAAAGCGATCCCATGCAGGCGCGCACCGTCTTCGGATTATACAGATCCACCCCGTTTGATCCGATATATACGCACCCCGCGCCGAGCGCGTCTGCGCATCTTATTATCGTGCCGAGATTGCCCGGATCCGCCACACCGTCGAGCACAAGCACAAACGGCGTCCACGCGCGCGGCGTCTCGGCGACGGTGTAAAACCCCACCGTCGCAAATATCCCCTGCGGCGCGCTCTCGCTCGTCAGCTTTGAAAAAACGTCGTCCGTGAGCAAAAACACCCTGTCGCAGTGTGCTCGTTCGATGCTCGCGCCGTATTTTTCAAGCGCCGTCTCCGTCACGAATACGCTTTTTATTTCGGCTTTGGCGGACACCGCCTCGTCGAACAATTTTATTCCCTCTACCGCAAAAGCTCCCGCTTCTTCCCTGTATTTTCGTGCGGCGAGCTTCGACGCCTCGATCACGGTCGGATTTTTGCGGCTCGTTATCCTCTCTGTTATCTTTATCGACATATTATCCTCAAAAAAGCCAAAAACCAAAGCACGCGCACGCGTGCTTTGGTTTTATATCGTTATTAAAGCGCCGCTTTCGCCGTTTCAACGAGTGCCGCGAACGAGTCTTTGTCGTTTACGGCGAGCTCCGCGAGCATCTTGCGGTTGAGGTCTACGCCGGCTTTTTTAAGTCCGTACATAAATTGCGAATAATTTATGCCGTTGACCTTTGCCTGAGCGGATATTCTCGTGATCCAAAGAGAACGGAAATCTCTCTTTTTCAGCTTGCGTCCGGTAAACGCATAGTTGCCGCTTTTCATAACGGCTTCTTTTGCCATCTTGAAATGCTTTGATTTGGAACCCCAATAACCTTTGGCGGCTTTAAGAACTTTCTTTCTTGTCTTGCGCGTCATCATAGCGCCTTTTACTCTTGCCATCTTTATATCCTCCTGACAATATACGTTTTCAAACTCACTTCTGAATGAGCGCCTTCACCGTGGGCGCGAAAGACTCGCTGAGATATACGTTGCGTCTGAGCTGGCGTTTACGTTTTGCGGTCTTCTTTCCGAGCTTGTGGCGGCGGAACGAGCTGTTGAGTTTTACTTTTCCGCTTTTTGTTACAGAAAATCTTTTAGCTGTAGCGCTATGTGTCTTAATTTTTCCCATTTTTATATGTCCTTTCAATATGATTATTTTTTCGAATTATTGCTTATCGGCGACAGGAACAGCGTGATCGTGCGTCCGTCGAGGACCGATTTTTTGTCGGCCGTGCCGACCTCGCGGCACGCGTCCTCAAAGCGGTCTACTACCTGCTGACCGAGTTCTGTGTGCAGCATTTCGCGGCGGCCTTTGAATTTGAGCACGACGCGGACCTTGTTGCCGTCTTTAAGAAAGCGGTGAGCGTGAGAAAGTTTTGTCTGAAAATCGTGTTCTCCGATGTTGCACGTGAGCTGGATCTCTTTTATTTCTATCGTCTGCTGTTTCTTCTTCGCTTCTTTTTCGCGTTTGTCCTGCTCGAAACGGAACTTGCCGTAATCCATTATGCGGCATACGGGCGGCGTCGCCTGCGGCGCAATCATTACAAGGTCGAGTCCCTTTTCAATAGATATTTCCTGAGCTTTGTCGATCTTTACGATCCCGATCTGCTCGCCGTCCGCTCCGATGAGTCTCACTTCCGGCACGCGGATCTCTTCGTTGATCTGATGTTCTTTTGTGCTGATGACAGGCACCTCCAAATTCATTGCTAAAAATAAAGCGGGAAGTCGAAAAACTCCCCGCAAAAAAGCAAAATACACCTAAATGTACACCTTTTATTGACCGCACAGGCATTGTCGCACGGTGAAAGCGGAGCGCTTTTCTTCTTTGTGTATGACATTATATCACCGCACGCGGCGTTTGTCAAGAGATTTTAAAAATTTTTTCGCGCTTTTCTTTACGCGAAAGAAAAGGCGGACTTTTCCGCGCCGCGTTCTTTATCGCGCCGCATCGGCGCGCACGGCGTTCTTTTCCGCGCCTTGGCGCGAAGGGAGATGTTCTTTTCTTGTACGCAACAAGAAAAGAACGAAAAGAAATGCGCAAGCGTGCCGCTTGAGCGCAAACGAGCTGCAGATAAAGAGAAAAGTGTACGTTGTTTTGCTCCCCGTCTAAAGCGTCGCCGCACGGCGTCTCCGCTTTTTAATTTTGCACGGCAAAATTAACCGCCG
>CAJONA010000054.1 GCA_905235755.1 uncultured Clostridia bacterium | reverse complement strand
CCGAGGACGCGATAAAAAAATTCAAAAACGCGGGATATGCCGTTTTTGCGGCGGACAAGTCGAAGGACAGCGCAAGCATTTACGACGTAGACATAAACTTCCCCGCTCTGCTCCTCATAGGCGGCGAACGCCGCGGGCTTTCCGCGCCGGTCATGGCGCTGGCAGACAAAAAAATATGTCTTGATTACGGCAGACGCTTCCCCGCCGCGCTTTCGGCGGCGAGCGCCGCGTCGATAATATCTTTTGAAATTTTCAGACAGAACAGAGGTCACGATGGCGGAAACGGCGGAAAAGATAAATAACGACGTAAGAATATATCAAAACGACGGCTCGCTCGCCTTCGGCACGGACGCGTATCTGCTTTCGGCTTTCGTCAAAAAAGGGCCGAAACGCGTGTGCGAACTCGGCGCCGGCAGCGGAGTGATCACTCTGCTGTGCATGGCGCGGCGCAAATTCGAGAGCGCCGTTTGCGTCGAAGTTCAGGAAAAAATAGCGCGTCTTTGCGAAAAGAACGTAAAAGAAAACGGTTTTGACGGCAAAATAGATGTCGTTGCGTCCGATATGCGCGATCTGCCTGCCGATATGAACGGCACTTTTGACGCTGTTTTGACAAATCCGCCGTATATGAAGCTCACGAGCGGAAAACTGAACGTCAGCGACGAAAACGTCGCTTGCCGACACGAAGTTTACGGCACGATAGACGATTTTTGCAAAACGGCGGCAAGACTGCTCAAATTCGGCGGATTGTTTTACGCCGTGTATCGCCCCGACAGGCTCTCCGAGCTTATAACGGCGTGCGAAAGCGCAGGCCTGCGCGTGAAAATATTGACTCTCGTATATCCGACGGCCGATCATACGCCGTCAGCCGTACTCATACGCGCCAAAAAAGGCGCGGCACACGGCATGAAGACGACGAAGCCGATGATAATCTATAAATCATCGGACAACATGACGGACGCGGGATTCACGGACGATATGAAATACATATATGAAAACGGAGACACAAATGACTTTTTCCGATGAAAAAAACAAGATCGAAAGCGGCGCGCTGTACCTCGTCGCAACGCCGATAGGCAATCTCGCCGACATGAGCGAACGGGCAAAAAAAGTCCTCTCGGAAGTCGATTTCATCGCCGCCGAGGACACGCGAAACAGCGGCAAACTGCTGAATGTGTTCGGCATTAAAAAGCCGATGATAAGTTATTTTGAGCACAACAAATATGCACGCGGCGACGAGATAATCGCCAAAATCAAATCGGGAGATTCCTGCGCGCTCATCACCGACGCGGGCATGCCCGCGATAAGCGATCCCGGCGAGGACATCGTGAAGATGTGCCGCGAAAGCGGCATACCGGTGTATGTCGTTCCCGGGCCGTGCGCCGCCGTTTCGGCGCTCGCGCTGTCGGGGCTCAGCACGCGGAAATTCGTATTCGAGGGCTTTTTGTCATCGAAAAAAAGCGAACGCCGCCGCGAGCTCGGCAAATTGAGTTCGGAGACGCGCACTATCATCTTTTATGAAGCGCCGCACCGTCTCGCAGAAACGCTGACCGACATGCTCGACGTGCTCGGCGACAGGAAGATCTCTATCTGCCGCGAGCTGACGAAGATAAATGAAGAAACCGTGCTGACGACGCTGAGCGACGCCGTGAAATATTACGCGTCAAACGAGCCGCGCGGCGAGTATGTGCTCGTCGTCGAAGGAGCGTCTGACGACGCGGACGACGACGGATCTTTCGCAGATATGAGCATTGCGGAGCACGTCGCGCACTATGAAAGCCGCGGAATGTCGCTTGGCGACGCGATGAAAGCGTGCGCGAGAGACCGAGGCGTTTCAAAAAGAGAGATCTATGCCGCAGTTATGAAAAAATGAACGTATATGCGCAAAAAAGCCGCCAAAAGCGGCTTTTTTGCGTGATTTTCGAGTAATTTTCATTTTTTCTATTGAAAGATTGAATTTTGAGAGGTATAATATATCAGTTGAAAGATATATTTTTATTTAAACAAGTAAACAAGCAAAAATCTTCGCCTCATTCGGCGGACAGATCGGAGAGAACAATGGAAAACAAAGGAAAATTCTACATCACCACCGCAATTCCGTACGCATCGCAAAAACCTCATATAGGAAACTCTTACGACATTGTCGTATGCGACATTATCGCGCGCTACAAACGCGCGCTCGGCTATGATGTATTTTTCTGCACCGGCACCGACGAACACGGGCAGAAGATAGAAAATCTCGCCGCCGCGAAGGGTGTTTCTCCAAAGGAATACGCAAACGGCATATCGGAAACGATACAGAACATCTGGGCGATGCTCGGCTCGACGCACACTCATTTTATAAAAACCACAGACGATTACCATGTCAACGCGGCGCAAAAGATATTTAAAAAGCTGTACGATCAGGGCGACATATACAAAGACGCATACGAGGGATGGTATTGCGTGCCGGACGAGTCGTTCTATACGGATACTCAGGCAAAGGACGGCGTCTGTCCCGACTGCGGCCGCCCGCTCACCCGCGCAAAAGAAGAAGCGTATTTCTTCAAGATGAGCAAATATCAGGACAGGCTTCTCACGTTCCTTGAAGAAAATCCCGATTTCATCACGCCCGAAAACATCCGCCGCGAGATGATAAACAATTTTATAAAGCCCGGTCTTCAGGATCTGTGCGTGTCGCGTTCGTCGTTCAAGTGGGGCATTCCGGTCGACTTTGATCCCGATCACGTCATCTACGTGTGGCTCGACGCGCTGATAAACTATATCACGGCGCTCGGATACACTCCCGACGAAAAGGGCGAAAATTATGTTAAATACTGGCCGTGCGACGTCCACGTCATAGGCAAGGACATCGCCCGTTTCCATACGATATACTGGCCTATTTTCCTTATGGCTCTCGGCGAGCCTCTCCCGAAGAAGGTGTTCGCGCACCCGTGGCTGATGTTCGGAAGCGACAAAATGTCGAAGTCGCGCGGCAACGTGATATATCCCGACGACCTCGTTCGTTTATTCGGACTTGACGCCGTAAGATACTATCTCGCGTCGGCGATGCCGCTGACGACAGACGGCTCGATAACGTATGAGAGCGTCATTTCGATGTTCAACACCGACCTTGCGAACACTCTCGGAAATCTTGCGAGCCGCACCGTCGCCATGACGAAAAAGTATTTCGGCGGAACGGTTCCCGCCCCCGCGGAGCCGACGGAGTTCGACGGCGAGCTTATCGCAGCCGCAGCGGCCGCATACAAAGGATTTACCGAAAATCTCGAAAGCTATCACATCTCCGACGCCGTCGACGCGGCGATGGAGCTTTGCCGCCGCGCAAACAAATATATCGACCTGACGACGCCGTGGGCGCTCGCAAAGGACGAAAGCCAAAAAGCGCGCCTCGGCACAGTCATATACAACCTGCTCGAAACGCTGCGCATCTCCGCGCTGCTGCTCTCCCCCGTTATGCCCGACGCGTGCTCGAAGATATTGGCGGCGCTCGGCGCCGAAAACGATGAGTTCGAGTCGGCGGCGACGTTCGGCTCGCTCAAAGACGGCGTTCTCGTCGGCGAATTGCCGATACTGTTCGCCCGCATCGACGAAGCGAAGCTGCTTCAAGAGATAAATGACGTCAACAAGTAAGCTTTTCGACACGCACGCGCATTACACCGACGAGCGGCTGAAAGGCAATTCGGCATTGATCGACGAGATATTTTCGGGAGATGTGGGATATATCGCGTGCGTCGCGTCGAATATCGACGACAGCAAAGCGTGCATCGCGCTGGCGGAAAAATATGAAAACATGTACGCGTCGGTCGGCATACATCCGCACGACTGCGAAGGTCGCGCCGACATTAACGGAGATATGAGCGCTCTGCAAAAGCTGTCAATGCACAAAAAGGTAGTTGCCATCGGAGAGATCGGGCTTGATTATCACTACGACAAGGACTGGGAGCAGAAGCAAAAGGAATATTTCGAAGCGCAGCTCTCGCTCGCGGAAAAGCTCAAACTCCCCGTCATCATTCACGATCGCGACGCGCACGGCGACGTGTTCGACATCATCCGCGCGCACAAAGACGCGTTCGGCATAATCCACAGTTGCTCGGAAAGTGCGGAAATGGTGAAGGAATACGTCAAAATGGGGTGGTACATCTCGTTTTCGGGCGTGATCACGTTCAAAAACGCGTCGAAAATACTTGACGCGCTGAAAGCGGTCCCTCTCGACCGCCTGCTTGTCGAGACGGATTGCCCGTATCTTGCGCCCGTCCCGATGCGCGGAAACACCAATTCGAGCGCATATCTGCATTTCACGGCGCAAAAGGCCGCAGAGACGCTCGGCGTCGGATACGACGAACTCGTACGCGCGACAACGGAAAACGCTCTGCGCGTTTACGGCATAAAGGAATGATCATGGAACGCGATATCATCATAGATCACGCGCTCGATAAGGCGCGGCAGTGCCGCGACAAATACGTCATCACAAACACTTCGTTCCTCGATATGTCAGAGCGAAGCGCGGTAGACGCCGCGCTGAAAAAAAGCGGCACGCGGTATGTTTTTTTCGGCGGATACGAAGACGCAGAGCGCACGGTGTGCGTGTTTTTGCCGGATTATGTCGACGACATCGAAATGTTTTTCAGCGAAGATCCGTCGAGCTGCCCTATCGGTATATTGCGCTCCACGTATGCGGCTGGCGCGCCCGCTCCGTCGCACCGAGATTATCTCGGCTCTCTGACGGGGCTCGGCATCAAGCGCGAAAAGCTCGGCGACATCGTCGTTTACGACGGCGGCGCGGACATAATTTTTTTAAAGGAAATAGAAAAATTCCTGCTCAAAGAATACAATTCGGCGGGACGAGTCAGGCTCGATGTGGCGTCCGTGCCGCTGAACGATTTACACAAGCCCGAGTTCAAGATAAAAACCGAGCGGGGCTCCGTAGCGTCGATGCGGCTTGACAATCTCATATCGGAGATATTTTCGCTCTCGCGCGAAAAATCTGCCGAGGCGATAGATGGCGGCATCGTGTTCGTCGACGGCGTAAAGGTGATAAAGACAGACGCAAAAGTCAATGTGGGCTCAAAGCTGGTGCTTCGCGGGCAAGGAAAAGCGATCGTCAAGGAGATCGCGGGAAACACGCGCAGCGGCAGGACGGCCGTTATATACGATAAATATTTATAGGAGAAAAAATGACAGGATTCGTTTGTCCGAAGTGTCGCGCGGCTCTGCTCGACACGGGGAGATCGCTCGTCTGCGAGAACAGACATACATACGACATCGCGCGGCAAGGATATGTAAATTTGTTTATGAAGCAGTCCTCGTCCGACGCGCGTCACGGCGACAGCAGAGAGATGGTCGCGGCAAGAAGCGATTTTCTCGATCTCGGGCTGTATTCCCCGCTCCGCGACGCCGTGACGGAACAAGTTGTCAGCGCGGCAAAGCAAAATATGTTCGTGCTCGACGTCGGGTGCGGCGAATGCTACTACACGGCGCATATCGCGTCGGCGCTTGAAAAATACGATCCGACCGTGTGCGGGATCGACATATCGAAATTCGCGCTCATCGCGGGCGCAAGACGAAATAAAAGCATAAATCTCGCCGTCGCGTCGGCATACGATATTCCCGTCGCCGATGGGCGCGCCGACGTCATAATAAATCTTTTCGCTCCGCACAAAGAAGAGGAGTTTTTGCGCATACTTGCCGGCGGCGGAACGCTGATCCGAGTATTCCCTCTTGCGCGCCATCTCTGGGAGCTCAAAAGCGCAGTCTACGACGTGCCGTACGAAAACGAGATCGGCACAACGGACATCGACGGATTTAAAAAAGTCGATGAAACAAAGCTGACATACGAGATACGCTTAAAATCAAACGCGGAAATAAAAAATCTCTTCTCGATGACGCCGTACTCGTACAAAACGAGCGCCGACGACGAGAAGAAGCTCGACAGCATCGACACGCTCGACACGCGCGTCGAATTTGCGGTCATAACATATAAAAAAGCATAACGCAGGAGGTCAAAATGAACGCGGTAATTTCTGTTACGGGAAAGGATGCGACAGGCATCGTCGCAAAAGTCAGCGCAAAATGCGCAGAACACGGAGCAAACATCACGGACATCGCGCAAAGCGTGCTCGACGGATTCTTTACGATGATAATGATAGTCAATATCGACGGTCTGACGATAGAGTTCTCCGATTTTATAGACGTAATGACGGAGCTCGGCAAAAATTCCGGACTTATTATAAATACTATGCACGAACAGATTTTCAATTCGATGCACACGATTTAAGGAGCGAATATGCCTATTATAGCGAGTAAAGATATATTGGAAACGATAAACATGATACAAGAGGAAGGTCTCGATATCCGAACGATAACGATGGGGATCTCCCTCTACGACTGCGTCAGCGACGACGAAAATCGCCTTTGCGACAAGATCTACGACAAGATAGCGAAAAGAGCCGAACATCTCGTGGAGACGGGCGCGCGCATCGAAAAGAAATACGGTATTCCGATAATAAACAAGCGCGTCTCCGTGACGCCTGTCTCGCTTATCGGCGGCGCGTGCGATCGTGACGGGTATGTCAAGGTGGCAAAGGCGCTCGACAGGGCGGCAAAAGACGTCGGCGTCAACTTTATCGGCGGCTTTTCGGCGCTTGTGCAAAAGGGCGAAACTTCGGGCGCGGCGGCGCTTATCGACGCTATTCCCGAGGCGATATCGTCGACGGAACGGCTCTGCTCTTCCGTCAACGTGGCGTCGACAAAGGCGGGAATAAATATGAACGCGATCGCGAAAATCGGGCGCACTGTCAAGGAACTTGCGTATCTGACGCGTGAGGACGGCTCGATAGGCTGCGCAAAATTTGTCGTGTTCGCAAACGCGCCCGAGGACAATCCGTTTATGGCGGGAGCGTTCTGCGGCATCGGCGAAGCGGAAACTGCTGTCAACGTCGGTATTTCTGGGCCCGGCGTCGTGGCTTCGGCGATAAAACGCGCCGGAACATGCGATGTTTCCGAGCTTGCCGAAGTGATCAAACGCACCGCATTCAAGATCACGCGCGTCGGTCAGCTCGTTTTGGAAGAATCCGCAAGCGAGCTGGGCGTCGACGGCGGAATAGTCGATCTTTCGCTCGCGCCCACGCCTGCCATAGGCGACAGCGTTGCGCGCATCCTTGAGGAAATGGGACTTGAAAGATGCGGCGGACCCGGCACGACAGCCTGCCTTGCGCTTCTCAACGACGCTGTCAAAAAGGGCGGCGTCATGGCGTCGTCGCGCGTCGGCGGTCTTTCGGGAGCCTTTATTCCCGTTTCCGAGGACGAGGGTATGATAAGCGCCGTTGAGTGCGGCTCGCTCTCGATT
>CAJONA010000053.1 GCA_905235755.1 uncultured Clostridia bacterium | reverse complement strand
TTTGTGCGCTTCGATAGCTCAGCCGGAAGCATAAATCAATATTTATCCGGTTAAAGTGTAAAAACGCCAAAACAAAATATTTTTGTCGATATTCTATGTAAACTGTCGACTTTCGGAAAGTTTTATGGTATAATTGACTCTGTAAAATAACTCATATGTGCTAATTGCCAAGGAACGGAATAATATGAAAATATTCAGAATCTCAAATTTGTTTTGTTTTGTTATCGGCGCGGCTTTGATATTTGTTTTCAGAGATTTTTTTGTCGATAACCTCAGGTGGTTTATCGGAGGCCTGATAGTTTTATACGGTTTGCTCGGCGTCGTCGGCGTCATTTTGGAAAAAGTTAAGCCGATATACGATGGAAACGGTTTTACATTTTTCGTTGTCGAAATATTGATCGGCCTGACTATACTGATCTTCGTAAAAGAATACTCTACCGTTTGCATAATTTGGGCTGTGTGGTCGATACTCAGAGAATCCGTTGAATTAAAGGAAATAGTTTCCGGAGAATTGCATCCCGCATTAGCCGTTGTCAGCGGGATCGAGTCGATCGCCGTTATCGTTTTGTCAATAATGCTGATAACGGAGCCGGGACATCATCATGCGATAATACATACATATCTTTTGTGCGTTGAATTGATCTTGACGTCGTCGCTCCCGATACTCAATCATTATGTTCTGAAAAAACACGGCGAAGAACATTCGGAAATATCGAATGACGAGGTGCAAAATCAAACGGAGCAGGTTGATCAAACTCCGGCTGCCGAGGAATCACCGTCTGAATCCATACCGCAATGAACAAAAGGCCGGCTTGTGAGAGCCGGCTTCGTTTTTTTGCTAACGCGCCCTGCTTTTTACGCTCGATTTTTGGCGAATATGCACATAAACCCATTGACAAATATAAAAAAAAAAGATATTATAAAAAGGTAGTAGGATTTTATGCCGCACGATGCGGCATATCATTTTTCAGAAAGGATTAAGACAAATGGCTTTTTCTCTCCACGGGGTACACGTGCCCCACAGAAAAAACACGGCGGGCAGACAAGCAGAGCCGATGAAATCGATCGGTCAATTTGTAACGATACCGATGTCGATGCACATCGGCGCGCCCGCAAAACCGACGGTAAAAGTCGGTGATCCCGTCAAAGTCGGCACTTTGATCGCCGAAGCGGGCGGTCCGCTTTCCGCTCCCGGTCGGGAAAGGTTGCAAAGATCACGGATATTCTCCTTGCCGACGGACGTACCGTTTCCGCCGTCGTAATCGAATCAGACGGCGAAATGATGCCCGACGAAAACATCGTACCGCCCGTGATCGATTCGCGCGAATCGTTCATCGAGGCGGTCAAAAACTCGGGCATCGTCGGACTCGGCGGCGCGGGCTTTCCGACGTATTTCAAGCTGAACGTCGATCCCGCGAAGATCGAGTATCTCATCGTAAACGGTGCGGAATGCGAACCGTATGTAACGAGCGATACGTTGACTATGGAGAATCGCGGCGGCGACATGGCTTTCGCGCTTGAATCGATGAAAAAATGGCTCGGCATAAAGCATATCATCATCGGCGTCGAGAACAACAAAAAGAAGGCCATTGAAAAGATGAAGGAACTGACGCTCAATGTCGGAAAGAGCTGCACTGCGGAGGTCAAAGTCCTTCCTTCCGTTTACCCGCAGGGCGGAGAAAAGGTGCTGATCTTCCACACCACAGGCAGAGTTGTCGAGGCGGGAAAACTCCCGATCGACGTCGGCTGCATCGTCATCAACTGCACGACGCTCGCGGCGATAGGCGCATATCTTAAAACGGGTATGCCGCTTGTCGAAAAATGCGTAACGGTCGACGGCGGCGCGGTAAAAGAGCCGAAAAATCTGATCGTTCCGATCGGCGTATCGATGGAAAACGTATTCGCCGAGTGCGGCGGATTTACGGTTGAGCCGACGAAAGTTGTTTACGGCGGCCCGATGATGGGCATTACGGTGCCCGACCTTTCAGCTCCGATATTAAAAAACAACAACGCGATCCTCGCGCTGACGGAGAAAGAAACAAAAACGCCGAAAACGACAAGCTGCATTCGCTGCGGCTCGTGCACGAACACGTGCCCGTTCGGCATAAATCCCGCCGAGATCGCGCGCGCTTACCAAAAGAAAGATGCGGCGGCGCTGAACGCGCTTTCGCTCATGTCATGTATGGAATGCGGCTGCTGCAGCTATATCTGTCCCGCAAACCGCCCGCTTGTTCAGACGAATCGGCTGGCTAAAACATTCCTTAAAGAAGAACAGGCGAAGGAGGCGAAAAAATAATGGAAAACAAACTCACACTTGCCTCCTCTCCGCATATACACAGCGGGCGCAGCACGTCGCGTATAATGCTCGACGTGATAATCGCCCTCACCCCTGCCGCAATCGCCGGAATAGTAATATTCGGCTTGCGCGCACTGCTCGTGCTGGCGGCAACGATCATCTCGTGCGTCGGCTTTGAGGCGCTGTTGAATCTGATCCTGAAAAGAGAGCAAACGATAGGCGATCTCAGCGCGATAGTTACGGGACTGCTGCTCGGCATGAACCTGCCCGCAAACATACCGATCTGGCAATGCGTGCTCGGCGCGCTGTTTGCGATGATCGTAGTCAAGGGACTGTTCGGCGGACTCGGAAACAACCCCGTTAACCCTGCGATCACAGCGCGCGTGTTCATGCTCGTGGCGTTCACCTCGATGACAAAATCGGCGTTTCCCACGATCGTCGACACCGTTTCCGGCGCTACGCCGCTTTCCCTCGCGGAAGGCGAGGCGGCGCCCTCACTGCTTGATCTGTTTCTCGGAGTTCACGGAGGCGCGATCGGCGAGACGTGTGCCGTGGCGCTCATCGCCGGCGGTATCTATCTGCTCGTTCGCCGCGTGATAACGTGGCATATACCGGTGGCGTTCATCGGAACGGTGTTCATCGCATCCTTCTTTATTGAAGGATTCAGCGCAACGGCCGCGCTTACGATGATCCTCTCGGGCGGACTTATGATCGGCGCGATATTCATGGCGACCGACTACGTTACAAGTCCCATAACCTCTTGGGGAAAGATCATATTCGGCGTCGGAGCGGGACTTATCACCTTCCTCATCCGCTACTATGGCGTATATCCGGAAGGCGTTTCGTTCGCGATATTGCTCATGAATATTGTTACTCCGTACATAAACTCCCGGACAAAGCATAAAGTTTTCGGAACGGGAGGTAAAAAGCAATGAAAAAATCGGTATTAAGCACATTGACTCTTGTCGGTATCTGCGCCGTTATGGCGATACTCCTCGCATTGACGAATTTCATTACCGCTCCGATCATCAAGCAAAATCAAGAGGCCGCCGCCAACAAGGCGCTGCTCGAAGTCATGCCGAACGGCGAGAAATTTGAAAAGGTCGAATTCGACGCCGAGACTCTCCCGAAGACAGTCACCGAGGTGTATAAAGAGAAAAACGGCGGCTACGTCATCACTCTCACCACTACCGGCTACAACTCCGGACTCGTGATCATGTGCGGCATAAATGCCGACGGTACCGTGAGCGGCGCCGTTTGCCTTGCTTCGCAGGAAACGCTCGGAAAAGAAAAGACGTACGGCGACGAATTCGTCGGCAAGAAATCTGCCGAAGTCGACGCGACCGACACGATCTCCGGCGCGACGAAGACGACGACCGCTTACAGAAACGCAATCAAAGACGCAATCAACGCGTCGATCATTCTCGGCGGCGGCACAGTCGACATCCGCTCCGAAGAGGAGATACTCCTCGACAACCTCTTGGCAGCTCTTCCTGCGGGAGAGGGCAAATTCACAAATCTGTTCATCGCCGAAGTCATCAGCGGTATCGACGCGGTTTACACCGCCGACAACGGCACTGGCTCTGTCTATGTGATCGGCGATGAATTCTACGGCGTTCCGACGGGCGGCACGAGCGACAACGAAAACGTCGCCGCAGCGCACGCTGTTCTTTCGGCTTCAACTGTCGAAGACATCGATCTTTCCGCTTTCGAGGGGCTTCCGAAACGCCTCGTATCCGCAAAGGTGACGGCGACAGGAAACTACATTCTCGAAGTCGAAGGCGCAGGATTCGGCATTATGAACGACGAAGAGTACATCCACTCGTCGGGCGAATACATCATCGTTCGCGTGTCTATCACGCCGGACGGAAAGATCATCGACACATTGACTGTCTACCAGGCGGAGTCCGAAGGCATCGGCGACGCCTGTGCAAAAGAATCGTTCTACGGACAATTCGACGGCAAGACAGAAGAGACTTATAAAGATATCGACGCCATTTCGGGCGCGACATATACGACAAACGGCTATCTTAAAGCGATTGAAAACGCCTTTGCCGCTCTGAAAGTACTTAAAGGAGGAAATGAATGATGAAAAACAATAATCTGTCAGTTCTCCTGAAAGGACTCATCAAAGAAAACCCCGTTTTCGTGCTGATCCTCGGCACATGCCCGACGCTTGCTACGACGACTAACGTCACAGGCGCGTTCGGTATGGGCATCGCGGCGCTTGTCGTCCTCGTTTGCTCAAACATTCTCATTTCCCTGCTCCGCAAGATTATTCCCGACAGCGTCCGTATCCCGTGCTACATTGTGGTCATCGCAGGATTCGTCACGATAGTTCAAATGGTCGTGCACGCGTTTTTCCCGTCGCTTTACGATATGCTCGGCGTTTATCTGCCGCTTATAACCGTAAACTGCATCATCCTCGGTCGCGCCGAGATGTTCGCGAGCAAAAACACAGTCGGCAAATCTGCGCTTGACGGCATCGGAATGGGACTCGGATTCACTCTCGCGCTCCTTGCAATGTCAACGATCCGCGAGGTGTTCGGAGCCGCGTCGTTTGCGGGCGTCGCCATTCCGTTCCTTGAGCCGTATAAAATCGAATTTTTGACAAAAGCCCCCGGCGGAATGCTCGTTTTCGGCTGCATGATCGCGCTGGTTTACATCATAACGAAAGGCAAAGCGCCGAAGAAAACGAGCTTTTCCTGCGCGGCTTGCCCAAATGCGGCAAACTGCCTGACGGGCTGCTCGGATGCGCCTGACGCCGAAACAGAGAAAGGAGATGCTTGAATATGCTTAAAACACTCATAGTCATTCTTCTTTCATCAGTTCTTGTCAACAACTACGTCCTGTCCCGATTCCTCGGCATCTGCCCGTTCCTCGGCGTTTCCAAAAAGCTGGATCAGGCGACCGGTATGGGTATCGCAGTCACGGCGGTCATGCTGCTCGCAACGGCGGTGACGTGGCCGATACAGTACTTCATTCTCGATAAAGTCGGGCTCGGCTATATGCAGACGATAGTGTTCATTCTCGTCATCGCCGCACTCGTGCAGATGCTCGAACTTCTGCTTAAACGTTTTTCGCCTTCGCTTCACAAGGGGCTCGGCGTTTACCTGCCTCTCATCACAACGAACTGCGCCGTGCTCGGAGTTGCGATCAACAACATCACCGACGGATATAACTTCCTCGAATCGATGGTGAATTCGCTCGGAGTAGGTCTCGGTTTCCTGCTTGCGATGGTTCTGTTCTCGGGACTTCGTTCTCGCATCGACGAAACGAACATTCCGAAACCGTTCAAAGGCCTCGCCTCAACACTTATCGCCGCATCGTTCATCTCGCTCGCCTTTATGGGTTTTGCGGGAATAGTCGATAATATCTTCGGATAAGGGGGGACGGATATGTTAAATGATATTCTGATCGCCTTTTTCGTAGTCAGCGGCGTCGCCCTTGTTATGGGCGTTATGCTCGCGCTGATTTCACATTTTTTCGCCGTGAAAGAGGACGAAAAGCTCAAAGCCGTTCGCGCCTGTCTCCCCGGAGTCAACTGCGGCGCGTGCGGATATAAGGGCTGCGACGACTATGCCGCCGCCGTTGCCGAAGGAAGAGCAAAGCCGAATCTTTGCGTTCCGGGCGCCGAAACGACGGCGCGCGAACTCGGTGAGGTGCTCGGCATCGAAGTCGAAACACCTGTCGACGTCGTCGCGTTCGTTCACTGCAACGGCAACTGCGACGCGACAACGAAAAAAGCCGATTACACCGGCATTTTCTCGTGCAAAGCCGCCGCGATGGTATACGGCGGACCGGACGCGTGCCGCTTCGGCTGTGTTGGATTTGGCGACTGCGCCGCCGCGTGCCCTGCCGGCGCGATCTGCCTCAAAGACGGCATTGCCCATATCGACACGGAGAAGTGTCTGGGCTGCGGGCTCTGTCAAACGATCTGTCCGAAACATATTATTTCAATGGTGCCGCAGGAAACGACCGACATCGTAATGTGCAGCAACACCGACAAGGGCGCGGATGCGCGCAAAGTTTGCAAAAACGCCTGCATCGGCTGTAAAAAGTGCGAAAAGGTCTGCCCGAACGGCGCGGTTATCGTCGAAAACAATCTCGCAAAAGTCGACCACGAAAAGTGCGTCGGATGCGGGCTCTGCGCGGAGGCTTGCCCGACGGGCTGCATGAAGCGCGTCATTTTCCCCGATATTCCCGAGGGTGTCGACCCGCGCGACATTATCCAAGACGCAAGCGTTTGATATCTATGAATCAGATTAACGGACCCGAAAAGCACTCGGATGCTGACAAAAAGCGTAAGATAAGAAATGATCTTATCCTTATATCCGTGTTGATCGCCATTCTCGCCATAGCAGGACTTATGTTCATGCTTTTGCGCGTCGAAGGTGATGTTGTCGTTGTAGAGGTGAACGGTGAGCGCTGCGGCTCATATGCGCTTTCGATAGATCGTACCGTCGAGATCCGCACCGGCGAAGACGGGGAGGAACTCAACCTGCTCGTCATAAAAGACGGCAAAGCGTACGTTGAAAGTGCCACCTGTCCCGACGGCATATGCGCCGCGCACAGACCGATATCGAAGAGCGGGGAGAGCATCATATGTCTGCCGCACAAGGTCGTTATCACCGTCGTAAAACTTTCGGGCGACGTGATCGAACCCGACGTTATAGCGTAGGGAGGGAGTCATGAAAAAGAAAACGCAGAAACTTGCTTTTCTCGGTCTTTTGACCGCCATTGCGATGGCGTTCGCCTATGTGGAGGTTCTGCTTCCTCCGCTGTTTACGGCTGTGCCGGGCATCAAGCTCGGACTGCCGAACATCGTCATTATTTTCGTTTTGTATCGGATCGGCGTGCTTGAAGCCGCAGCCGTGTCGCTTGTGCGGATGATCGCCGTGTCGCTCTTATTCGGCAATCCCATGACGTTCGCTTACAGTCTGGCCGGCGCGATTTTAAGTCTTGCCGCCATGGCGATACTTAAAAAAATCGATCTCTTTTCGATCGTCGGCGTCAGCGTCGCGGGCGGAGTTCTTCACAACGTCGGACAGATACTGCTTGCGATGATCGTCCTCGGCACTGCCGAACTCGGCTATTACCTGATAATTCTCGCGATATCGGGTACTATAGCCGGCGTTTTCGTCGGCCTTGCAGGCAGCTTTGCCGTTAAACGCATACGCCTCGATAAATTTGACAATAATCGGCGGTGAAACGATCAAAAAAATAAATAACCATTGACAAATCACATCGTATCATATATAATACATATATGGTAGACCCTAAAAATTTTAAAAGGAGAATATCCATGAAAAAATTATTTTGTATTTTACTCAGCGTCCTTATGTTAAGCGCGGTTCTGGTGCTTGCAAGCTGCGAGATCTCGGTTACGTTCACCAAATACCTTAAATACGGTGTTGGCATTTCGGTTGAAACATCGGCTACAGATGCAACAGAAGATAAGAACGGAACGGGCGAAGCAGACTCCACCATTGCTCTCATTACGGTTGACGACGACGGCAAGGTCGTAGACTGCAAGATCGACGTTGCTCAGATCAAAGCCGCATACACTGCAGACGGCAAAGCAGTCGCTACGACTGACTTCCGCACGAAAGCCGAAAAAGGCAACGACTACGGTATGAGCAGAACGGGCAAGACAGAATGGTATGCGCAGGCTGAAGCATTTGAAAAAGTTGTTGTAGGCAAGACGCTCAGCGAGATCAAAGCGCTTGTTGTCGATGGCGACAAAGGTACTGAAGAGGTTATTACGGCCGGATGCACCATATCCGTGAACGAATTCGTAAAAGCTATCGAAAAGGCGTTTAATAATCTCGATGATTTCGAAGTTCCGGAAAATTATTCGCTCAAGATCGGCACGGCTACAGAACAGACGCTCACCGATTACGATGCCGAGACTGAAAAAGACGGCACGAACGAAATCGACACAACTATCTTCGCTGCAATAGTTGACGCCGACGGCAAAGTTGTCGCTGTCGACATAGACTGCACACAGGTCAGATTCACATTTGACGGCACAGGCAAATCCACGTTCACTGCGACCGAAGTTCTTACAAAACGCCAAAAAGGCAACGACTACGGCATGAGCAGAACGGGCAAGACAGAATGGTATGCGCAGGCAGATGCGTTTGAAACACTTTGCATCGGCAAGACCGCTTCCGAAATCACAAAACTCGCTGTAGACGGCAAGGGAACAGAGGCTGTTCAGACCGCAGGATGCACGATAGGTGTCGAGGGCTTCGTTGAAGCGGCGGCAAAGATC
>CAJONA010000052.1 GCA_905235755.1 uncultured Clostridia bacterium | reverse complement strand
TCTGAGACAAAGCGCCTCGCACAGAAATTTTTCATTTACGTCCTCCTCCTCCCACAGCACCATCATGACGATGTACTGCGTGTACGTCAAGTCCAGATCATCGAGAAGCGGCACGTATTTTCGCGTTATCATATTAGAAACGGCGTAAAGCGGAAAACAAAGCTGATTTTTCAGCCTTAGCGCCTCATATTTATCGTCCATTTTGATCACCTCGATAAAATCATATCGCACGCGATGTAATTTGTCAACGGTTTTCGTGAATTTTTCGCTGATTTTACAGTTTTATTTTCTTTATGTCAATATGTTTTTTGATTTTCATCACTTGACAAATCTCAAATATAGTGTATAATCATAACGAAGTATATCATAGTATTATACGAAATATTATTCGGCCGCAAAACGCGGTCGCATGCTCTTGCGAAAGGATGATTTTTTATGTTCAGGATAAGTTGTTTTGCAGATGAAATATCGCCGGATGTCGCCGTTCAGGCGAGCGTTATGAAGGGACTCGGTATAAAATACGTCGAGCTGCGCTCGGTTTGGGACAAAAACGTTCTCGAGCTCACCGACGACGAAGCCGCCGAGGTAAAAAAGATATTCGACGAAAACGGGATATCCGTCTCGTCCATAGGCTCGCCGATAGGCAAGGTCGATATCGACTGCGAGTTTGAGACGTATCTGAAAAAGTTTTACCGGGCGATCGAGATGGCGAAATTTTTCGGCACAAAATACATACGCATCTTTTCTTTCTTTATCGGCGATAAGACGCTTGACGAATGCCGCGAAAAAGTGATAAAACGGCTTGAAATAATGCTCGGCATAGCAAAACGGAACGGCATCGTGATTTGCCACGAAAACGAAGCGGGCATATACGGTCAGAAGAGCGTGCGCTGCAAGGATATTCTCGACAGTATGAACGACGCAAATTTCCGTGCGGTCATCGATCCGTCGAACTTCGTCATCGCGGGCGAGCACCCGTTTGAAAGCCTCAAACGCGTACATAAATATATCGAATACGTACACATAAAGGATTCGATCTCCGGCGGCGACATCGTTCCCGCGGGAGAGGGCGACGGGCAGATGAGAGAGGTGCTCGATTTCCTGCGCTATCACGACGGAATGTTCGTCACGCTCGAGCCGCATCTCGCGCAGGCGGGAAGAATGAGAGGCTTTTCGGGAGAAGAGCTTTTCGGCATCGCGTACAAAGCGCTGACGAAACTTCTCACCGAGCTCGGAATAGAATATTGCTAAGCGGAGGTTAATTATGATAAACGTAGGTCTTATAGGATACGGGCGCAACGGTCAGGCGATGCACGGAGAGGCGATCTTGAAATCGCCCGACTTCAAAATGGTCGTTGTTTGCGATATTGACAAAGCGGCAAGGGACAAGGCTGTCGAAGTTTTCGGCTGCGAAACGTGCATAGATTATCACGACCTCATCGCGCGCGACGACCTTGACCTCGTGGTCATAGTCACGCCGAGCGATCTGCACGCGAAGATGGCGTGCGACGCGCTCGCGGCGGGCAAAAACGTGCTCGTAACAAAGCCGTGGGGCATAAATATGGATGAAGTCGACGCGATGATAGCCGCGCAGAAAAAGAGCGGCACGCTCCTTATGCCGTGGCTTCCGGCGAGATGGGGATGCGACCTCGTCCGTCTTAAAGAGATAATAGCCTCCGGCGCTATCGGCGACGTGTTCCAGATAGAGCGCAGTCAGTTCACGTTCGGAAAAAGAAACGACTGGCAGATCTATGCGTCGCGCGGCGGCGGGTATCTGCTCAATTGGGGACCGCACCTCGTCGATCAGGCGGTGCTGCTTTCGGGCGGAAAAGCCGTAGAAGTGTCGTCTTTCACAAAGCAGGTCATAAATCCCGGCGACGCCGAGGACGTGTTCTACGCCCTTATGCGTATGGACAACGGCGTGATGATAACAGTACAGTACAACATATCAACGTCCAGAACGCCGAACTGGGTAATAAGAGGCAATAAAGGCACGATAATAATGAACGGCAACGATATAACGGTAGACAGCATCACGTTCCCCGAGTTCATCCCGGAGGGCACATATCGCTGTGAAGTCACGACAAAAACGACGACCGAAACGGTAAGCGGCAACGTCTACGGCGACACCGACGAGGTGTACAGACATATCGCCGACACCGTTACGGGAAAGACGCCGTACGCGATCGAGCTTGACGACGCGCGCAGGCTGAGCGGTATGCTCGACGCAATAAAGCGCTCTGCAAATGCCGGCAAGTCTGTAACCGTTTGATGTTTTCGGAGGAAAGATTTTGGAAGGACTTATCACCGAGATCGAGCGCTTTGCGCTGAGCGACGGCCCGGGAATACGGACTGCCGTATTCTTCAAGGGCTGCAATATGCAGTGCAGATGGTGCCACAATCCCGAAACTATAAAAGCAGGCAAAGACCTGCTGTACTATGCGAGCAAGTGCATAGGATGTTATAAATGCGTTTACGCTTGCCCGAGCAAAGCGCAAAAGAGGATAAACAACGTTCATATATATTACCCGAACATCTGCGTAAAATGCGGAAAATGCGCCGCGCTCTGCTACGCGGGCGCAATGGCGCTCTGCGGAAAAAAATATACGGTTGACGACGTTATGCGCGAGATCGTTCAGGATAAAGCGTACTACGTTTCAAGCGGCGGCGGCGTAACGCTCACGGGCGGCGAAGTGCTGTGCCAGCCCGATTTTGTCAAGGAACTTACCGACGCTTGCCATAAAGAAAACATATCCGTCGGCATCGAGACAAATCTGAACTTCCCGTGGGAGAGCATAAAGAGCGTTATAGACGCGGTTGACCTCGTCATGTGCGATATAAAGCTTATCGACAGCGACGAGCACAAGAAGTGGACGGGCGTCGGCAACGAGGCGATACTCGAAAATGTGCGCCGCATCGCGCAGACCGGAAAGCCGTTCATCGTCCGCACGCCGCTGATCCCCGGAGCTACGGACAGCGCAGAGAACATCGGCGGCATCGCAAAGTTTCTCGCGGACGTCGACGAAAGCGGCACGATGATGTATTACGAGCTGCTCAATTTCAACCCGCTCGGCGCGACGAAATATGCGGCACTTTCGAGAAAGAACGAATTTGCAGACGCAAAGCCGCTGCCGAAAACACGTGTGCGGGAGCTTAAAAGCATAGCGGAAGCGACGGGCGTCAAAACAAAAACCGAGTAACGCGGAAAGGGGCATAAATGGGAAAAATTCAATTTATAAATGAATTTGACGAAAAAGAGGAATTTACCCTCGACAAGAGAATAAAACTGCTCAAAAAAAGAAAGCTCGAACAGACGCAGGAAAAGATAGATATGGAGGGCGGACTTGACGAGGACGATTACGGCCGCGTCGTTCAGCCCGACGATTTTGTGTTCGAGTGCGTTCCGACTAATGATAATGGAAGTTATTACGGATACGAAGGCTGGCGGACAAATTACTGTAAACTGCTCGACGAGCATCCTCTTTACTGCGATCCGCTCGACGCGTTCGTCGGGCGCGGGTTCTTCTTTATGACGCGCCGCAAGGGCGATATCTGGAATCCCGATATGCCGTATACGGAGCTCAAAAAGGCGTTTGACAGATACAATATCGTTTGCGGCATAGGCTCCGACGGCCATTTTACGCCCGATCTCCGCATGGGCTTCGAAATGGGCTGGGGCGGCATACTCGAAAAACTGAAAAAATATCAAAAGATCAACTCGGGCGAGGAGCACCGACTCTTTTACGAGAGCGAGATCATGGTCGTCGAGCATATCATCAAGTTCCTTCACAGGATATCGGGAGAGATAGCCGAGCTCGCAGACGAGGAACGGAATCCGTATCTTAAACAAAACCTGAAAGATATGGCGGTATGCAACGAAAGAATGGCGGAAAATCCGCCGGAAACGATGCGCGAATGTATTCAGTGGATGTGCTGGTTCAGCTTTTTCAGCCGCCTTTACAACCGCGGTCCGTCCGGCGGTCAGCTCGACGAGCTGCTTCGTCCGTTCTATGAACACGACATTGAGGCGGGCATTATCGACGACGAGCTCGCAAAATTTTACATAGCGTGTCTGTTCTTAAACGACACGCGCTACTATCAGCTCGCGGGCCCCGACGACAACGGCAACGATATGGCGTCGCATATAAGCTATCTCATCCTCGAGGCGGCGGACTGGATAAATATCGCGTGCAACCTCACCGTTCGCGTTCACGACAATATGAACGAGGACTTCTTCAAAAAGAGCGTGGGATATCTTTTTAAAAACAAAAACGCGTGGCCGCGTTTTTCGGGCGACAACAGTCTTGTCGACGGATTTATGAGGCTCGGCTACGACAAAAATCTCGCGCGGCACCGTCTTGCCGCCGGATGCAGCTGGATGAGCATTCCCGGCATGGAATACACGCTCAACGACCTTGTGAAGATAAACGTCGCAAAGGTGTTCGAGGTCGCGTATTACGAGATGATGGAGAGCGGCGAGGAGCCGTCGACGGAGCTGCTTTGGGAATACTTTGAGAAGCATTTAAAGGTCGCAGTCAGCACGACGGCGGAGGGCATCCTTTTCCATCTGCATAATCAGGACAAAAACGAGCCGGAGCTCATATGCAATCTGCTCAGTCAAGGTCCTGTGGAAATGGGCGCGGACGTCACAAAGAGCGCAAAATATTTCAATATGTGTATGGACGGCGCGGGCATCGGCACGGTCGCCGACAGTTTTGCGGCGTGTGAACAGCGTATAGAGAAAGAACACAAGATCACATGGGAAGCGCTGACGCGTCAGATGGAGCTCAACTGGAACGACATCGACGGCGAATACATCCGCCAGATGATGCTCCACAGTGAGAGATACTGCGGAGGCGAGACGCTCGGCGACAAGTGGGCGGTCAGAATAAGCAAGCTCTTCTCGCGCCTTGTGCGCGAGCAGGTGCCCGTGATAAGAGCGCAGGATCCGTCGTATCCGGAGATACAGTTCATACCCGGATGGTTCAGCTGGTCGAACACACTCGAATTCGGAAGCCACGTCCGTGCGACGCCGAACGGCCGCCGCAACGGAGAAGCGATAAATCACGGCGCAAATCCAACGTACGGATTCCGCAAAGACGGCGCCGTAACGGCGATGGCGAACAGCATCGCCTCCATTCAGCCGTTTTACGGCAACTGCGCGCCCGTTCAGCTCGAACTCGATCCCGGCATCGCCGATACGCCCGAGGGCGTAGAAAAAATGGTCGCGATGATACGCACCATCCTCGAAACGGGCAACACTCTGCTCAACATCAACATCATCGACAAACACAAAGTGCTCGAAGCGCATAAAGATCCGAGCAAATTCCCCGATCTCGTCGTGCGTGTAACGGGATTTACCGCATATTTTTCAATGCTCAGTCCCGAATTCCGCCAACTTGTCGTCGATCGCATCCTCGCGGTAAACGGCGAGGACGCCGAGCTTCCCGACATCGTTCCGAGCACAAAATAAGGAGCACGATATGGCATCTGTAAAACTTGAAGACATAAAATACGAAAAAATATCGGCTGCGTCAAATGACGCGCACGGGCAGGAGATGCTCGTCGGAGAAATACCCGGCGCCGGCGTGTCATTTCACACGCTTTCAAAGGGAGAGAAGAGAGATTTCATAGGAGGCGCCGGCTTTATCAGAGTGTTGTTTTTGTGTCAAGGCGGCGCGACTTTTTCCGGCAGGTCGGGAGCGTTTTCATATGACGGCCGCGCCGTATACACCGATATGCCGGGCGAGGACATTTCGGTTTTCGCGCCTGACGGCTGCGAAGTGCTCGAAATAAAATGGGAGCTTACGCAAAGCGACATTGAGGAATTAAAATCGAAAAGCGAGCGCTTCCCTTTCACCGAAGCATACGCCGACGCGCTCCAATACCGCGATCCGTTCAAGAGCGAAACGACGATAAGCCGCGCGATAGTCGTTCACGACTTTATCCCGCGCTTTGCGATGGGCAGCGTCGAGGCAAAGGGCGACGATCTCGTCGGTCAGCACGCGCACCCGCTGCTCGATCAGTTCTTCTTCTCGTTCCCCGAAAACGACGCCGATCTGCTGATCGACTGCCGTATATTCAATCTCAAAGGCGGCACACTCGTGCATATCCCGCTCGGATCAAATCACGGCGTCATCGCGCGCGGCGCGCAGAGGATGCACTATCTGTGGCTCGATTTCACGCCGTTGTCGCAAAAGGACGACGCCGTCGCGTATCTCAACGAAGTACACAAGCCGACGGGCGTCAAGGAGACGCTTAAATGAGCGGCGCTCCGATAAAGCTCGACCGCCCGCGCGTATGGCGCACATATATCGGCGGCAAGCTCCTCGATGATTTTAACGGCGGCAAAGGCGACGACGGCCATTTTCCCGAGGAATGGATAATGTCCGTTACGGAGGCGCGAAACGCCGACAACTCCGACGGCTCCGACGGGCTCAGCCGCACCGAGAGCGGCGAGACGCTCCGCTCGCTTATAGGCGGCGATCCCGAGAAGTATCTCGGCAAGCCCGACGGCGACACGGGCGTTCTCGTAAAGCTCATCGACAGCGCCGAGCGGCTCGGAATTCAGGTGCATCCCGACAGGGAGAGTGCGAGGACGCTTTTCGACAGCGCATACGGAAAAACGGAGTGCTGGTATATACTTGGCGGACGCGAGATCAACGGCGAGCCGCCGTGCGTCTATCTCGGATTCAAAAAAGGCGTCACGCGGCAGGCGTGGCGCGAAATGTTCGAAAAACAGGACATTCCCCAAATGCTCGCGTCTCTTGAACGCTTCGAGGTCAAGGCAGGAGATGTTATACTCGTCGACGGCGGCGTTCCGCACGCGATAGGCGCCGGGTGCTTCTTATGCGAAATACAGGAGCCGACGGATTACACCATCCGCGTCGAAAAAAAGACTCCGAGCGGCTTTCATATCAGCGATATGCTGTGTCATCAGGGCATCGGATTTGATAAAATGTTCGATGTTTTTCACTACGATTCGCTTTCGCGCGACGAGATAAGAAAAAAGCAGTTCATCGAGCCGCAAACGATAAATATCGACGGCGGCGAGATGATCCGCAGGATCGGGTACGACAGCACGCCGTATTTCGCGCTTGACGAGATAATCGCCAAAGACGAGCTGACGCTTGCCGAAGAAAAAACGTTCAGCGGAATGCTCGTGCTTGACGGCGAAGGAAACGTCGGCGGCGTCGACGTGGATAAAGGAGACCAACTGTTTTTGCCCGCCGATTTAAAGGAGATACGCATCGTTCCGCGAGGCGGCGACACGTTGCGCCTGCTCCGTTTTTACGGGCCGCGCACAATATGACATAAAAAAATGACCGCACGCGGTCATTTTTTTATGTCAATATTCAAATTCGCCGTTATAGACGGCAACGGCGTTGCCCGTGAGCGTTATATTTCCGTCCGTGCAGTTCACTGTGAGGCACCTCGCCCGTCGATTTCATCTCGGGGCCTAAGATGGAGTTGACGTCGCTTAATTTTTCAAACGAGAACACCGGCACTTTTACCGCCGAATACGGCG
>CAJONA010000051.1 GCA_905235755.1 uncultured Clostridia bacterium | reverse complement strand
ATGATAAGGCTCAACCTTGTCAAAGGACTCGGCCCCGTGCTTCAGATAGCCGAGGGCTGGACTGTCAAACTCCCCGACGACGTATCCGATGCGCTCATGGAGCGCACGAACCCGACGTGGCCCTGCACATGGTTCGCACCGCGCTGCGACGGCAAAGAGGGAAGCCCGTTCAAGACAGCGTACGACGTTATGAACAACTGGGGCGCAAACCACGGCGCCATCTCCTACGGACATATCGGTGCAGACCTTATAACGATGTGCTCTATGCTCCGCATCCCCGTAAGCATGCACAACGTGCCGCTCGACAAGATATTCCGTCCGGCGGCTTGGAACGCATTCGGTATGGACAAAGAAGGTCAGGATTACCGTGCTTGCGCGGCATACGGCCCGATGTACAAGAACATCAGATAAATTGCAAAACGAAAAAGTCGGCGCCCCGCGCCGACTTTTTTCAGTAAAAAAACACAGCCGCAAAACGGCGGCTGTGTTCTTTTATTTCATAATATCATTGCATTTTAAGCGAGGGATTCAAGACATTTGCAAATATCGCCATGAGGATTTCTTGAAATTCATCTGCGGTGATCGCGAGAATATCGGTATACTCCGGCATCGTTACGGGATCTGCCGTGGTGCTCAGTGTGAGCGTCAAGCCCAAATTTATCGTTTGGGATTGGTCTGCAGCCGTCATCGTGATGGTATCGACGGTGAAACTCGCATCTGTATTCGTGGCTTTTATTTCGCCTGAAATTTGGATCTCCGAACCTGTTGACTGCCTGTCGTAACTCAATGCGACGATCTCAGGGTATACGGTAAGAGTATATTTCGATGTCACCGTGTCATACTCAAAATAGCCCAGAGTGGAACTTATCGTCGTATTGTTGAGCGATGCCGAGAATGACAGAGAGGTTTTTACCTTGTTGTCGATGTTTTCGGTTTTGACCGTAAACGTGATGTTGCTTACGGGCGCGTTTTTGATCTTGCTGAGGTCGACAGTAATAACAGACTCGTCTGCCTTTGTTATGTCAATGTCAACGCTGAGCTCGATCGCTTCGGCAACTGTCGCATCTGCAGCGGGCTTTATCGAAACAGAGCAGGATATCGTCTGAATTATATCATTCTTGTCGGTGGTTTCCGTGATAACAATGGAGAGGTCGAAAGCCGAATTCATATCTTCGATAAGTTTGTTTAACTTTTCTTCGTCATCGAGTTCAGCGAACAGATCATCTACATTTATTTCAAGTTCTGTTTCCTTGGCGACTGAGGAAATCAGCGAGGAAGCGTCGTTAAGCGTTTTCTTTAAATCCTCGTCGTCCTTCGCTTTTGCGAAAATGGTGCGCAGAGCGATCTCTATCGCTTCGTTGTCGCTCGTCACGACGACCGTCTTGCCGCCGTCTTCATTTTTTGTCAGCGTGACCTTTTCAGCTTCGATCAAAGCGTCCTGCTCTGCCTTGACGTAGCTTTCAAAATCGGCAGTGAGTTTCTCCATTTCTTCCGAAGACAAAGAAGACATCGCAGATGTTATCATTTCTTTGTACTCGAAAATCTTTTCTATAACTCCGAGTTCCGCAAGATATGAGCCTTCATAGTCGGAGGCGTCTTTTGTCAGATCGACGCCGTAATATTTTCCGCCGAACAGGAGGTTCGACGTCAGAGCGACGGCTGCGGCGCTTGCGATGACGCTCGCGTCATAGATTTGACCGCCGACTGTTGCTTCAAGCGTAGCGCTTAATATATCGTTGCAGTTCGAAATGTTCAATTTGGCGGATTCAAGCGGGACGCCGAGAAACGATTCGTAATCGCTGCCGTTAAGAGCGAGAGAACCGGATTTTGCGTTTGCAATAACGTCGGACATGTCGGGTATGCCCGAATTCATACGCGCCTCTTCTGTTTTTTTCATGGCTTTGTCAAGGTATTCGAATGGTGTGAGTTTTTCCTCACCGCACGCTGTGAGCGCGAGTATACCGAGCATCATAGCCGCAACGATAATAACGCTTAGCAAAGATTTAAATGTTTTTTTCATTGTTGTTCTCCTTTCAAGAGCCTGTATTTGTGCTGATTTATAATTGCTTTTGCCTATGCGTACAAACACATTATATAATAATCATTAAAATTTGTCAATATTGCTTGTCGAATTTTTCGATTTTTTGTTAATCGACGACCTTTACCGATTCGATCGTTATCTGATACTGCGGATAAAGAAAATAATTTGAATCCATAAACGCCGTTCTCGGAATATCGCTTACCATCTTGTCTATAATGTCCATTCCGCTCGTGACTATGCCGAACGCGGCGTAATAGCCGTCGCACGAATAAGCAGCCGCGTCTGACAGACAGATGAAAAACTGGCTCGACGCCGAATCATAAACGGTTGTGCGCGCCATCGAAATGACGCCGCGCTTGTGCGAAATGGTATTGTTTACGCCGTTTGCGGCAAATTCGCCCTTTATAGTGCCGACCTCGTCGCCCGCGCCGCCTTGTATGACAAAATTCGGCTGCGCACGCGTTATCGTGAGCCCGTCGTAATAGCCGCTTTTGGCGAGCGTGATGAAGTTTTTGACCGTTATGGGCGCTATGTCGCCGTAAAGCTCGAGTTTTATCGTGCCGTAATCTTCAAACGTCATCTCGACATGGTGCGTGCCGTATGACGTTGTATCTCCGCACGATGAGAGCATAAGCATCGCCGAAACGGCGATGAAAAGTGTCAGGATGACCGAAATGATTTTTTTCATAATTTAAACCTCTTTAAAATTTAATATACCTATAAAATACTTATACCAAAAATTCGCGTCGAAATCAATAGAAAAAATACAATATTGCCAAAAAATCTTGCAAAAACTTATATTAGATGATATAATTGCATCGTAAGATCATCAAGCGGGGAAACGTATGGGAAAAGAAAAGAAGAAAACAAAACAGAACAGCGAGCGCGTTTTGCTGCTTGAAAAAGGAAAACGCGGTGTTTTCAACGTGCTTTTCAGCAAAACCACCGTTATTGTGCTCGTCATTCTTCTCGAATTGGTACTGTTCATAACGTTCTTTAATTATATAATACGATATATGTCGTTCTTTATCGTATTCTTTGTTTTGATAGCGATAGCGATGATAGTATATCTCGTTCACACCGAAACGACGCCAGAGGTAAAGCTGTCGTGGATAGCCGTCGTCATTCTTATACCCATAGCGGGCGCGCTGATCTATATCTGGATACACACAGAGCTTGGCTTCAAGAAGAAAAAACGCGCCATAGAGAAGATGGAAAAAGAAACGGAAAAATACGAGCACGACGACAAAGATGTCTGGAACAGAATGCAGGAAACGCCCGGATCATATAACGGAACGGCGTCGTATTTGAGAAATAAGGGCGGATTCAGCGTGTTCGACGGTACGGACGTCGAATATCTCCCGTCGGGAGAGGCGTTCTTTGAGGCCATGCTCGACGAGCTCGAAAAGGCGGAGCATTTCATTTTCATAGAGTTTTTCATTATCCAAGAGGGGTATATGTGGGGCAGGGTGCTCGACGTGCTTGAAAGAAAGGCGAGAGCGGGCGTCGAGGTGCGGCTGATGTATGACGGAACGTGCGCAATATACAGACTGCCGTACAATTATCCGAAAAAGATCGAAAAGCTCGGAATAAGGTGCAAGATGTTTTCGCAGCTCAGACCGTTCATATCGACGAGCTACAACAACCGCGACCACCGAAAGATACTTGTCATAGACGGAAAAGTCGCGTTTACGGGCGGATCGAACGTCGCCGACGAATATATCAACCGCAAGCATCCGTTCGGTCAGTGGAAAGACGCTTCCGTAAAACTTGTCGGCGCCGCCGCGGACGCGTTCACGCTGATGTTCCTCAGAATGTGGAATATTGACGAGCGAGAGCCGGACAGCGATTACGGGAAATATCTCGGCAGGATAAAAAGCAAGAAGCAAACGCCCGGTTTTGTCGTTCCGTACGGCGATTCTCCGTACCGCGCCGAGCGCGTCGGCGAATATGCGTATATCGATATAATCAACAATGCGTCAAAGTATGTGTATATAATGTCGCCGTATCTGATACTTGACGAAAAGATGACGGCGGCGCTGACGCTCGCCGCGAAGAAGGGCGTCGACGTTCGCATTATCCTGCCGCATATTCCGGACAAAAAATACGTTTTTATGCTCGCAAAGAGCCACTATGCTCAGCTTATGGCGGCGGGCGTGAAAATATACGAGTACACGCCGGGATTTATCCATTCAAAAGTATTTTTGAGCGACGGCTGCCACGCCGTCGTCGGAACGGTAAACCTCGATTACAGAAGTCTGTATCTTCATTTTGAGTGTGCCGCTTATCTGAGCTATGTGCCTGCCGTGAGCGACATCGAAAAGGATTTTAAAGAGACGTTTGAGATTTCAACGCTCGTAACAAAAGAGATGGTGAAGAATGAAAAATTCGGCGTGAAGCTCGCCGGCAGACTGCTTAAAATCATCGCGCCCATGATGTGAGCGTGACGAGGAGAAAAGCATATAATAAGACATAAAAAAGCTCCGGCGCGTTTGCGCCGGAGCTTTTTGCAAAATGCGGCGTGTTTTACGCCGCTCTGCAAATTTATATGGCTTTTTCGATCGCGCGGGCGGTTTCTTCGATCAGGTCTGCAATTTTTTCAAATCTGTTTATTTTCGGACTGTCGAGGTCGAGAACGCCGAATATTGTGCCGTTTTTATGAAGCGGCACGACCATCTCCGATCGCGACGCGCTGTCGCAGGCGATATGACCGGCGAACTTATGTACATCGGCAACCACGAGCGTTTCGTCCTTTTCCGCCGCCGTGCCGCACACGCCCTTGCCTATCTTAATTCGCACGCACGCGGGCTTTCCCTGAAACGGCCCGAGCACGAGCTCGCCGTCTCGCAAAATATAAAATCCCGCCCAATTCAGATCGTCTACGATGTCGAATATGAGCGCAGACGCATTTGCAAGGTTTGCGACGACGTCCGTTTCTCCCTCAAAAAGACTTGCCGCCATCTTCGGTAATTCTGTTAGATCTTTTTCAAAATGATATGACATGCTCACCTTTTAAAACTTGACCGAGATATGGCAATATCCCGACGGATTTTTTTCAAGATATTTTTGATGATATTCTTCCGCAGGCCAAAAATTATCGAGCGGCAGCACTTCGACGGCGCATTTCCCGCCCGTTTCTCTCTCCAAAAGCGCGATCTCTTCCAGAGCGATCGCCAAATCGTTTTCGCTTTCAAAGTAGATCCCCGTGCGGTACTGCTCGCCCTCGTCCTCGCCTTGTTTATTGACGGAGAACGGGTCGATTATCCGTAAAAAGCGGCGGAGCAGGGCAGTTAGCGTCAATTTGCTCTCATCATACACGACTTTGACCGTTTCCGCGTGCCCCGTATGCTCGTATTTTACTTGTTCGTACGTGGGGTTGTCGTACATGCCGTTTGCATAACCGACTTCCGTATGCAGAACGCCGTCTGCGCTGTCGAGGAATTTTTGCATACCCCAAAAGCATCCGCCCGCAAGATATATCGTTTTCATTTTATCCTCTTGATCGTTATCTTCTATGCTTCATTATAATCATATTCGTCACGGTGTCAAGTCCGAAAACGCAAATCGGGTTGATTTCAAAGCGACGCGCCGGGCGTTTTTAAAAGGCCTGTTTTTCTACACGTCTTGTTCAAATCCTCTAATATTTTTATCAAAAAAATATTTAAGGCGGTCAAAAGACCGCCTTAAATATTTGGTCGGAGTGAGAGGATTTGAACCTCCGGCCTCTTGGTCCCGAACCAAGCACTCTACCAAACTGAGCCACACCCCGAAAAATATATTCACATCAAATTTCAGCTTTACGTTCGGGACCGTCCCGAACCAAGCTTACCCTTGCGGCATAGTCGCTTCTCGGCTTCGCTTCGCTGCGCCTGCGGGCTCGTTGCCGCTGCGTCTTTTCGCGCTCGCTGAATCTGCCACCGGCAGCGCTCGCGCTCAAACTACCAAACTGAGCCACACCCCGAAAAATACAATAATTCCTTGTGCGCAATTAATTATACTACTCAAAAGCAAAAATGTCAACATTTTTGCAAAAATATTTTTTGTTTTTTGATAATTTTATGAAAACGACTTGACATATTTTGAGCAAAAAATTATAATTATTGTAGTGCAACATATATTGATGCGCACATAAATTATTCTTATATTTTGGAGGGACTGATATGTTTAATAACATCGGAAAGAAAATCAAAGGTTTGGCAAAATTGGTTTGCTGGATAGGCATCATTATTTTTGCAATTGTGGGATTGGGCGTAATTATAAGCGGCATTTCCGGCGATAATGCTGTCAGCGCGATTATATCGGGCATACTTATTATCGTTGGTGGATTCCTCGTTTCTTGGATCGGCTCGTTTGTTATGTACGGATACGGTGAGCTCATAGACAAAACGTCCGATATCGCGGAAAATACAAAAAAATAAGATTTTAAAATTACATAAAAGACCCAAACGACTGCGTTTGGGCTTTTTATATTTTAATTCATATTGACATGTATTTGACGATATGATAAAATGTATCTGCAAAATATTAAATTCCGGAGGAGTATTATGGGACTTATCAAAGCATTTGCCGGAGCTGCCGGCGGCGTTCTGGCAGATCAGTGGAGAGAATACTTTTATTGCGACTCAATAGACGCGGACACTCTCGCTGTGCGCGGACAAAAAAGAGTAAACAAAAAACGCTCGTCAAACACCAAGGGGAGCGACAACATCATTTCGAACGGTTCGATAATCGCTGTCGCCGACGGTCAGTGCATGATGATCGTGGAGCAGGGAAAAGTGGCGGAATTCTGCGCTGAACCGGGCGAATTTGTATACGATACTTCCACCGAGCCGAGCGTTTTCTACGGCGGATTCGGAAAAGGTCTGCTTGAATCGTTCAAAACTTTCGGCAAGCGCTTTACATTCGGCGGCGATACGGCGAAAGATCAGCGCGTGTATTATTTCAACACAAAAGAGATCATAGGCAACAAATACGGAACGCCGAACGCCGTGCCGTTCAGGGTGGTCGACAATAACATCGGTCTCGATATCGACATATCGATCAAATGCTTCGGCGAGTATTCGTATAAGATCATCGATCCGATGATTTTCTATAAAAATGTCTGCGGCAACGTCACGGAGGCTTACAGACGCGAAAATCTCGATTCACAGCTCAAAAGCGAACTTATGACGGCGCTTCAACCGGCATTTGCGAAGATATCGGAGATGGGAATACGCTATTCGGCGCTTCCCGGTCACACGACGGAGATATCCGACGCGCTTAACGAAGTCCTTTCAAAAAAATGGGGAGAGGCTCGCGGAATAGCTGTCCATTCGTTCGGCGTTTCGTCTGTCAAGGCGAGCGAAGAAGACGAAGCGATGATAAAAGAGCTTCAGCGCAATGCGGCGTTCCGCAATCCCAATATGGCGGCGGCACACCTCGTCGGCGCTCAGGCGGAAGCTATGCAGTCCGCCGCCAAAAATGAAGGCGCGGGCGGAGCGATGTTCGGCTTTGCCGGAATGAATCTG
>CAJONA010000050.1 GCA_905235755.1 uncultured Clostridia bacterium | reverse complement strand
GGCGCTCGGAGACGATATCGGAGATATCGCCGCCATATCCGCGGCGCGAAACGCCGATATACGAAAATAATTCATTCATTTAAATATTTAAATATATTTCGGAGAGCAAAAGATGAGCAATATCATAGCGATCGCGGGACCGACGGCGTCGGGCAAGAGCGCGCTTTCGCTCGCACTGTGCAAGGCTTTGAACGGTGAGATCGTGTCGTTTGACTCGATGCAGGTGTATCGAGGACTCGACATCGGGACGGCGAAAGCGACTTATAACGAACGTCGGGAAGTGCCGCACCATTTGATAGATATATGCGAGCCGACGGAAAAATTTTCCGCCGCGGATTTTTTGCTCGCCGCAAACTCAGCCGTCGGCGACATTCTGTCGCGCGGCAAAGCCGCCGTCCTTTGCGGCGGAACGGGGCTTTATTTTGACAGCTTTATTTTCGGCCGTGATTACGGCGAGCTCGTCGCCGACGAGGCGCTTCGCGCTTCGCTTTTTGACATTGCGGCAAAGGAAGGGAATGACGCACTCCATAAAATGCTTGAAGAACTCGATCCCGTCGCCGCCGCGGAAATTCATCCGAACAACGTCAAGCGCGTCGTGCGAGCAATTGAGATATGCAAAAACAGCAATATGACAAAGACGGAATGGGACAGAAAAGCAAACGAGGCGCCGTCGCGCGACGTCAAAACAATCGTGCTTGATTTTAAGGACAGGGACGCGCTTTATGCGCGTATCGACGCGCGCGTCGATAAGATGTTGTCCGACGGACTTGTCGACGAGACGAGATCGCTTTATGACGACGGCGTTTTCGACGCGGCGACGACCGCGTCTCAGGCGATAGGCTATAAGGAGATACTGCCGTATATAAAAGGGGAAATGTCACTCGCGGAGGCGGCGGAAAATCTCAAACTTGCCACGCGCCGCTACGCAAAGCGGCAGATGACGTGGTTTAGAAAATATGACGGCATACGGCTTTTTGTCGACGGCTACGGCTCGTTTGATGAAATGCTCTTTGATGCGCTTTGCAGATTGAAAGGCGGCAACGATGGATAAAACGAAGATAAAAATACGCGATCTGCTGCCGTATATCGCGTTTGCGATCGTTGTGATATATCTTTTTTATCACCTGATAAATATGCTTTTTCCGAGCGCGGAGCTGTACCTTGTCAAAAAGGAAACTTACGCCGAAAATGTGACGCTTGACGGGTATATTTTCAGGGACGAGACATTGATCTTTGCCGATGCCGACGTCAAATTGACGCGCAAAAGCGGCGAAAAGATCGCGGCGGGCAGCGTCGTCGGCGAGATTTACGGCGACGGCGGCGCGAAAACGGCAGATATCATAAGCGAAAGAGCAGGCTATTTTTACGCCGAGACCGACGGATATGAAAACAGCTTTTCTGCCGATGCGGCGCTGGCGCTGACTGCCGACAATTTTGACGCGACGGTCAGAGCAAAACCGTCGGATAACAACGGCTGCATAGGGAAGATCGCGACCGATTTCTGTTGGTATTTCGCCTGCAAAACGAGCGGCGTCGATTTTGAGGTCGGGCAGACGTACGCGTTCGATCTTTCGGGCGTAAGCGTAAATATGACGCTTGAAAAAGCAGACGAAAAGGACGGAGCGAGCGTGCTTGTGTTCAAATGCACCGAGATACCGTCGGGATTTGAATTTACACGCGCGTCGACGGCTGCGGCGACGGTCGGCGTATACAGCGGTGCGGCGGTGCCGTCAAACGCGGTATATAAAAAAAGCGGCGGAGACCGTATTTATCTGTTCGACGAGGGATTTGCGCGCGAGTGCCGCGTGAACGTCGTTTTTGATGACGGCGCGAAATGTATAGTCGAGTGCGAGACCGATCTTATCGGGCGGAATGTAATAATCGGCCGCGGACTGTACGACGGGAAGGGAATGAAGTGACAATATGGACGAAAAATTCATATCAGACAATATTTTGTCGGTGCGGCACATCGCGGATGAGCACGGAGCCGCACTGTGCGCGGTGATAAAAAACAGATCAAACGACGAGATAGATTTCGCCCTGCGAAAATGCGGCGTCAAGATCGTAGGGGAAAATCGCGTGCAGGAGCTTTTGGCGCATTACGATACGCTGAAAGCCGCGGGCGCGGATATTCATTTTATCGGTCATTTGCAGAAAAACAAAGTCAAATACATCGCGGACAAGGTGTCTATCATAGAGTCGCTCGACAGCATATCTCTCGCCGCCGAGATAGAACGGCAGATGGAAAAGATCGACGGCAAAATGGATGTTCTGATCGAGGTGAACATCGGCGAAGAGCCGCAGAAAAGCGGCGTCTATCCGAGCGAACTCGGCGATTTTCTCGACGAGTTGAAATCATTTCATCGCATCGTGCCGTGCGGGCTCATGACAGTCGCGCCGAAATGCGAAAACGCAGGCGACGTCGACAAATATTTTAAGGCGATGAGGACGTTTTTTGACGACGTCTTTATGAAAAAATTCCCGGATGCGCCGTCTCCCGTGCTTTCAATGGGCATGAGCGGCGACTTTGAGGCGGCGCTCGACGCCGGCGCGACGGAGATCCGTCTCGGAACAAAAATTTTCGGAGAGCGGCCGACCGCCGCCAAATGACATTCAAGAACGTAAATTTCATTTACATCGTGCGAAAAATTTTTGAATTTTTTTGCCCGAAGCATATTGAAATAATAATTTTTGTATGTTATAATACATCTGTAAAAGTAAATTACTCTTTTCCGTTCGCCGCCGGGCGAAAAGCGAAATAAAAACAAGTTTACATATTTGGAGGTACAAAATGGGATTTCTCGAAAAAATCAAAAACATGGTTACTGTACAGGACGACGGATATGACAACGAATATCCTATCGAGCCGGACGATGAGCTTGCTATGATGCAGCCGAACGCCGCAAAGCAGACGACAAATACAGGTATGAGCATCAATGCCGTTGCGATAGAGCTCAAAGTCGTAAAACCCGAGCGTTATGACAACGTTACGCAGATAGCGGATCATCTGCTCAATCACCGCACAGTCGTGCTCAATCTCGAAGCTACAAACAGAGAAACGGCGAGAAGGATACTCGATTTCTTGTCGGGCGTCGCATATTCTATCGACGGTCAGCTCAAGAGAGTTGCAAACAATACTTTCGTCATCACTCCCTGCAACGTCGACGTTTCGGGCGATCAGATGAAAGTCAGCGAGCAGAAGAACAGCGCTATCCACGCAGAGCCGGTCGTAGATCTCGGCGGCACGGATACATTGATGTAATAGCAAAGACGTTTGATTTTACGGGGCTTTTTGCCCCGTAAAATTTTATGTTAGCGCAATGCCGGCGAAAAACGACGACGGCGCGTGAGTTTTTCATGCGCCTTATTTTCAGTAAAAAGGGAATTTTGAAATGGACAAAAACAGCGCCGAACTTAAAAAAGCCGAGTTCTCGAAATCGCTCCGCGGATATACTGTGTCGGAGGTCGACCGCTACGTCAAAAATTTGACGGAGAGGTACGCCGAGCTTTACAGAGAAAACGCCGAGCTTGAAAAACGTCTCGCCGAGGCGGAAGAAAAGATAAGTGAACTTGAAAAGATAAAGGATACGCTCGAAGATGCGAAGAAACGCTCAAATGACATCGTTCACGACGCGTACGAGAACGCCGACGGCATACTTTATTCGATAAAAAACAGCTGTGATTCCATAATCAGGGGCTTCCGCAAAAAGATAGAGGAGCAGCAGCGTCTGCTCGCCGAAGCGCGCGAAAAGGTCAATTTGTTCCGCTATGAGCTGTTTGAAAAGTACAGGGTACATATCGAACTCATCGAGCAGCTTCAGTCCGAGCCGTCGGAGGAGGATATACTTTCCGCAAACGATTATGTCGAGCGCGTCGTGTCGACGCTGAAACACGAAGTGGCGGCGGAGTACGATATAAGCATCGACGATATCGAGGTTCCCGAAAAAGAGCAGGCGGCGCGCGCCGAAAACGGCGGAAACCGGATCGCCGAGACGGCCGCTCAGCCGTCGGGCGAGGAAAAATATATGAAGATAGACGACGAAAACAGCGATGCGTTCGTAAAGCGCAGAATGCCGGACGTCGTAAAAAAGCTCGGCGAATACGAGAAAAAACAGGCGCGGGCGCTTGACGAAGACTGCATACAGCTCGCTTTGGATATAGACGCCGTGGCAACGGATCCGTCGTGATGCGGGGGATTTATGATAGTTTGGATCCTTGTTATTATTTTGAGCGTCGCGCTTGATCAGTTGACAAAATCATTGATAGTCCATTCGTACGCGCTCGGTGAGACGCGACGGATAATCGGCGGCGTGCTGAATTTTCACTATATACAGAACAAAGGCGCGGCATGGGGGATACTCAGCGACAGCCGCTGGGTATTTATAGCCGTCACTGCTGTATTGCTTCTTATACTCCCGTATTTTCTTTATAAATACAGAAAAGTCCACGTTATGTTCGGCCTGTCGCTCTCGCTCATAATCGGCGGCGCGATCGGAAATATGATCGACCGTGTGTTCCTCGGATATGTTACCGATTTTATCGAGGTGGCTTTTATAAATTTCCCCGTATTCAACATCGCCGACAGCTGCGTTACGGTCGGCGCTGTCATGATGTTTATATATCTCGTGTTCATAGATAAAACGATATTTGCCGGCAGTAAAGACAAAAGCGGAGAAAAAAAGAATGACGATAAAGGCGACGCCTGACGACAGCGGAAAAAGAATAGACGTTTTTATTTCTCAAAACAGCGATCTTACGCGCGCACGCGTGCAGAAAATGCTCGACGACGCGCTTGTTTGCGTCAACGGTCGGACCGTTCGGAAAAATTATAAAGTGAAAGACGGCGACGAGGCGGAGTTTGATGTTCCCGCGCCGACGCCGCTTGGCGCCGAGGCGGAGGATATCCCGCTCGACATAATATATGAGGACGGCGATATAATAGTTTTGAACAAGCCGAAGGGCATAGTCGTTCATCCCGCCGCGGGAAATGAAAGCGGCACGCTCGTGAACGCACTGCTGTATCATTGCGGCGATTCTCTTTCGGGGATCGGCGGCGTTACGCGGCCGGGGATAGTTCACCGCATCGACAAGGATACGAGCGGGCTTCTCGTCGTGGCGAAAAACGACGCCGCGCATCTGTTTTTATCGGAGCAGATAAAGGAACACAAAGTCAGCCGCGTGTATCACGCGATAGCGGTCGGCAGGATAGACGGGAGCCGCACGCTTTCGTATCCCATCGGGCGACACCCGACCGACAGAAAGAAGATGGCGGTGACGGAGAAAAATTCAAAGTCCGCCGTAACGCACGTAGACGTAATAGAGGAGCTTGTCGGCGCGACGTACGTCAAATGCACGCTCGAAACGGGCAGGACGCATCAGATACGCGTTCACCTGTCGCACATCGGGCATCCGATCCTCGGAGACGAAACGTACGGCGGCGTGAAAAATCCCGTTATGCAGAAATACGGAGCGGGGCTTCAAGGGCAGTGCCTGCACGCAAAGCAGATCTCGCTCGTTCACCCGAGAAAGCGGGAGATGATGACGTTTGAATGTCCGCTCCCCGATTATTTTGAAAAATTACTTAAAGTCATGAGGGCTGAAAGTTGAAAAAATTTGAAAATATTATCCTCGCTTCCGATATCGACGGCACGTTTCTCGGAAGAGACGGAAAAGCACCGAAAAAAAACATCGAGAAGGTTCATTATTTTACGGAGAACGGCGGTCATTTTCTGTTTTCGTCGGGGCGAAATTCGAAGGATATCCTTGTCATAATAAATGACGTCAAAAGCGTCGCCAATACGCCGTGCGTGCTTTGCAACGGCGGAATGCTTTACGACGTGAACGCCGACAGGATCGAAAATCCGGTTTACGCCGATACGGCGGAGCTGATCGAGCTGTTCCGTGACGTCGATAAACTTTTCCCCGACGTCGGTTTTCGCGCGTCGCACGAGGGCGGCTTCGTTATAAGGGATACGGATGATTTTATGCGCTCGGCGCTGCAATCGCAAGGGCTTATGCCGTATACGACGGCCGTTCCGATCGACGAATTTATCGGCTATAAGTTTTTTAAAGCCGTGTTCTATTCTACGCGGGAGCGCATTGCCGAGCTTTCGGATAACATCATTTTAAGATACGGCGACAGGTTTACTTTTACACGCTCCGCCAACGTTCTTCTCGAGGTTATGCCGAAGGGCATAACAAAGGCATATCAGCTCAAATTTTTGAAGGAAAAATTTGCGAAAGCTTATCCCGACGTCGAGCTGTGGTGCATCGGAGATTACGATAACGATATAGATATGCTCCGCTATGCCGACTTCGCGGCTTGTCCGGATAACGCGTCCGAAACGGTAAAGGAGATATGCGGAATTCATCTTTGCCATTGCCACGACGGTGCTGTCGGAGAGCTTATAGATGTTATAGAGAAAAGCCAAAATAATAAATAAAAAGAGGTAAAAAATGAGAAAGATCATATCGTTTGCACTCGTGATACTTATCGTGCTGACTACGTTTATGCTTGTCGGATGCGGTGAGGATAAAGAGGCGGAAAAAGCAGAGCTGAAATACGGCTCATACGTCAGACAAAATGATGATAATGAAAACGGTCTTGCGGACTTGTTCACAATAACCGTCAATAAAGACGGCACTTTTTCCTATTACGAAACGTTCATAAGCAGTTATGTAGGAAATGGAAATTACACCGTCGAGGATGGCGTTTTGATATTGAAAGATAATATTCGCGGAACAAAGACCTACACATATCGTTTCAAAATAGCAAATGACAAGCTCATCTACATCGCGGACGGCTCGGATAATTTTATGTATAAAAAGCTCGCCGACGGCGCGGAGTTTAATTATTTTGACACAAATAAATAAATAAATCTTAATTAATAAGGAGAAAAATTATGGAACTCAAAGGCTCAAAAACAGAACAGAATCTTAAAACCGCATTCGCAGGCGAATCGCAGGCGAGAAACAAGTACACATATTTTGCTTCTGTCGCAAAAAAGGAAGGCTATGAACAGATAGCGGAGATCTTCCTCAAAACAGCAGACAATGAAAAGGAACACGCTAAAATGTGGTTCAAAGCGCTCGGCGAGCTCGGCTCGACGACCGAGAATCTCGCGGCGGCGGCTGACGGCGAAAACTACGAGTGGACGGATATGTACGATGAATTCGCAAAGACCGCCGAGGAGGAAGGGTTTGCCGATCTCGCGGCGAAATTCCGCGCTGTGGGAATGATAGAAAAGGCTCATGAGGAACGCTATCGCGCGCTTTTAAGTAACATCGAAATGCAAAAGGTGTTCGAGAAATCCGAGGAGACGATGTGGGAATGCCGCAACTGCGGACATCTCGTCATCGGAAAGAAAGCGCCTGATGTTTGCCCCGTTTGCAACCATCCGCAGAGCTATTTCGAAGTGAGAAAAGAAAATTATTGATAAAAGAAAAAATCGGCGCTTCGTCAAAGAAGCGCCGATTTTCTCGCGCGGCGTGCTTTTCTATCGCACCACCGCGTGAAGGGAACGGTGCACTTTTCTTTACGAGAAAGAAAAGGCGGACTTTTCCGCGCCGCTGTGCTTTTTCGCGCCGCAACGGCGCAGGCAAGTGTACTTTTCTTGCTTCTGCAAGAAAAGATACCAAAAGAAGCAGACCGCTCCGAAGCCGCGGGGCATATTAGCCGCAGATAAAGCCGCAAATGCACGTTGTTTTGCTCCCCGTCTAAAGCGTCGCCGCACGGCGTCTCCGCTTTTTAATTTTGCTCCGCAAAATTAACCGCCGGAACCACGCAAAAGGGGACAGAAGTTCAACCCGTGAGCTGGCTCCCCGCGCAAAAGCCGTGAGCGTGGGCGTGTTGACGTGAGTTCACGTTGATATTTACGCACTGCTTCGTGTGCCGCATAAGATAAACTTTTGCCGTTATCGGCAC
>CAJONA010000049.1 GCA_905235755.1 uncultured Clostridia bacterium | reverse complement strand
ATCTCGGATACATCGCCGTAAAAGACGAACCGAAATCCGATTCGGCAAACGCCGTCGGCGACCTTGCGCAAATGGGCGTGAAGTCGGTGATGCTCAGCGGCGACAAGAAAAACGCGGTTGAAAGCGTTGCGCGGGATATCGGGATCGACGAGGCGTATTCTGAGCTTTTGCCGTTTGATAAGGTCGAGATAACTGAAAAGATCATGGAGAATGCCGACAAAAAAGTCGCATTTGTCGGAGACGGGATCAACGACGCGCCGGTGCTTATGCGCGCGGACGTCGGGATCGCCATGGGCGCTCTCGGCAGCGACGCCGCTATCGCGGCGGCGGACGTCGTGCTCATCGACGATAAACCGTCAAAGGTCGCTTCGGCGATAAAAATATCTAAAAAAACATGCGCGATAGTGCGAGAGAATATCGTTTTTTCGCTTGTTGTGAAAATAGGCACGCTGATCCTCGGCGCGCTTGGGATAGCGTCGATGGGCTTTGCGGTGTTTGCGGATGTGGGCGTCGCCGTCATAGCTACACTTAACGCCATGCGCTCGCTTAAAGCAAAAAAATAGCGCCGCTGTTCTTGACACCGAGTTTTATATGTGGTATACTTTATTCTGTCATGCGGGTATGGCGGAATTGGTAGACGCGCCGGTCTTAGGAACCGGTGGCTATGCTGTACAGGTTCAAGTCCTGCTACCCGCACCATGAAAAAACCGCCGAGAGGCGGTTTTTTCAATGAAGTCGCCCCGCCCTCGGGGACTCCGAAACGAGCTCGCCGAGTTTTGGTGAATGGGTTCAGAACGGGTGATATATGCTTCGCGCGTGAAAAGGGGTTCCCGTGAAAAGGAACACATCGCATCACGACGGCGCAATCACACCGACAAAAAAGCACGCCGAAGCGTGCTTTTTTGAACAATAAAAAACCCTTTGCCGAAATGAAGGCAAAGGGCAAAATATTATTTGTCTTTCTTGTAGCCGATATTTTTGTCTTTGGACGGATCAAAAGAGAAGTTGCAGATCGAAGCGACAAGTCCGTAAATTCCGAACGTTATTGCGAACAAGAAGAAGTACAAGCCTGTTCTGCTTGTGAATCCTTCGGGTTTGAGACTGGTGTGATTGATTATCAAGCTTCCTATCCAGCCGAGAAAGAATGTAAGTAAAAATCTTGCTGTTCTGTTTTCCATAGTCGGTTCTCCTTATGTTAATATAATTATGTATATAATATACTATATGCAGTTTATATTTTGCTTTGAAAAATGTCAATAAATTACAACACATTGCGGTAATAATTTGCGATTTCGGATGAAAAACGTCGGGATAAAAGAACTTTTGCCGAACAAGAGGGCGATCGATTATTTTATACCGTTGAGGAGTGCTCCGCACATTCCATTCGGTAATCCGACGGGCTCACAATGTTTATAGCGAAGACGGTATAAAAGATTTTTGAATATTAATTTGCGGAGGATCAATATTTGTAAAATCAAAAAAGGCAGGTGGAGAATTTTATTTCTTTATCTGCCTTTTTCCTAAATGATGTTGATTTTAGCGCGGAGATGTTATATAATTTAAGAAAAATGCGTGGAGAAAATTATGTCAAGACGCGACGATGTGATGAAATATTTTGACGAGCAAAAGGCGGAGAACGATGCCGCGGTGAAAGATGGCATCGAAAAATACCGCAAGGGCGACTGCACACTTGTCTTTGAGAGCGACAGCGCTCTGCCGGAAGACATTTCAGTCGAGATAGAGCAGACGGGGCATGAGTTTAAATTCGGCGCGAACATTTTTATGCTCGATGAATTTGATACCGAAGAACAAAACGCGCTTTACCGCGAGAGCTTCGCCGAGCTGTTCAATCTAGCGACGCTCCCGTTCTATTGGAACAGCGTCGAGCCACGCGAAGGCGAATACCGTTTCGACAAAAGCTCGTCCAAGATGTACCGCCGCCCCGCGATAGATCTGTGCCTTGATTACTGCGCGGAACACGGCATCGAGCCGAAATGCCACTGTCTGAACTACGACGCGTTCACGCCCGATTGGGTGAAGGATCTGTCCGTACCGGAGATAAAGGCAAAGCTCGAGCGGCGCTTTGAAGTGATCGCGGCGCGCTATGCGGACGTGATACCGAGCTATGAGGTCACAAACGAAACGCTGATGTCGTCACACAAATCGGCGTTCTTTATGGAGGACGATTTCCTCGAATGGAGCTACCTTGCCTCCGACAAATACTTTCCGAACAACCGACTTATCATCAACGACTACAACGTCTGGGATCCGACGTCGCACAACCGAAATTATTACTATATGCAGATAGAGCGGCTTCTCCGTAACGGCATAACGCATCTCGACACGATAGGGATGCAGTTCCACTGCTTCTTCCCGCAGGAAGCCGAGCCGCTGCACGCTCGCCAAAAATTCAACCCGCGACGCCTGCGCGAACTGCTCGACTTGTTCTCGCGCTTCGGGCGCTCGCTACAGATAACGGAGATGACGATACCCGCGCGCGACACAAATTCCGAAAACGAGGAAATTCAGGCGGAGCTGACCGAAAACCTGTACAAAGTGCTGTTTTCCTATCCCGCGATGGACGCTATAATATACTGGAATCTTGTAGACGGCTACGGATTTATGCCGGACGGTGGCGCACCCGGCGATATGACGAAGGGCGAAAATGTTTATTACGGAGCGCTCATGCGCTTTGATATGACAAAAAAGCCCGTCTACCATGCCCTCAAACGCCTGATCCGCGAAGAGTGGCACACCTCTCTGACGACAAAAGCTGTCGACGGTAAGGCGACGTTCCGTGGGTTTTACGGCGATTACAATATCAAGATATATGCAGACGGAAAAACGGTAGAGAGAAATATCTCGCTGTCAAAGGGCGGCACGCGCGATATAAAGATAAAAATTTGATAAAAAAACCCTGCGGAGATTCCCGCAGGGTTTTTAAAACGTTTTTATCAGCTTCTGATCTTGACGCCGGTCAGATCTTCCGTTCTGCACTGACCTTGAGAGTCGTCGCCTACAGCTACCACTCGTCCGTTTGACATAAGACCGAGAGTGTGGTTTCTTCCGGCGGATATGGCAACGATATTGTGCCACTCTTGTACGTTGCACTGACCGTATCCGTTATAGCCCGTTGCAACGCAGGTGCCGTTTTCACAAAGCCCGACCGAGTGGCCGATACCCGCCGCGATCTGGCATATGTTTGTCCAGCTTTCGACATTGCACTGCCCGTAACCGTTGTAACCCGTCGCAACGCATCTGCCGTTTGACATAAGACCTACCGTGTGATGATTTCCTGCGGCTACCGCAACGATATTTCCCCAGTTTTCAACGTTGCACTGACCGTATGTAGTCAATCCGAAGGCGGCAACTCTGCCGCTCGAAAATACGACGGCAGAATGAAGACCGCCCGCGGCGATAGTCGCCATATCACTGGCAATATTCTTGGTTATTTTTCCGCTTCTGCGGTTTACCTCATAAGTGTTTAGACCTGTCGTGGCAAACGAAGGCTCTTGCGGTATCTCCGAAGATGTTTTTCGGAACGCACCTCTGAGCGCTTCGGACGGCTCGAATGACAAAGCGTCCATTGAGACAGCGCCGCCGCTTTCCGCCTGCTGCGGCGTCAACGAGCGAGTAAAATCGTCAGCTTTGGACGAGAAACGTGGTTGAGTCGATATGCCGTACGAGCCGCTGTTCGGTACGTCCTGAGACTGATATGCGTCGCGGCCTATGGGTACTTGGCTTTGCTGCGGCAGCCTGATCTTTCCGGAGGGGGAATACTTGTCGATCGACTCGTGCATTACCATTTTCGATACTTTTGCGAGCTTATCCGAAAGGAGCTGGATTTTTTCGCGCTGTTCGTTGAGCTCGATTATCATCGAGCCGATTACGAACATCGGCAGCATCAAAAGCAAGAATGCGATGGCAAGGAAGATCCAAGAAAACAGACCGGCATAATCGCTATAATTGCTTAGCGACAAAAACGCCATGACGAGGCACGCGACGGCGCCGACTGCACCGATTATTACAGCAATGACCTTGATTTTTTTACCGAGGAATTTTGACATTTTCAGCTCCTTAAACATTGAACTATTTAAAAGTATCAATATTATTAAAAATATAATTTTTCAAATTATTCAATATGATATTATACGCTGCCGACGTTAAATGCAAATACTCGTCGTTTTGAAATCCCGCTTTGAGATAGCCGCTTTTATCGATCAGAAGATCGTGTGTGTTCAAATACGGGACATGAAGCTCGTCGCAGACTTCTTTTATCCATACGTTCGCCGTTGCGACTGACTGCTTCGTCAGTTTTTTATAATATTTGACAGACTTGTCCGACAATGGAAGGATCGACTGAACGATTATCTTTGTGCTCGGCGATGACATTTTCACGCCGACAAGCAGCTTCTTGTATATCTGCTTGAAATCCCGTTCTTTTAAAAATCCCGCGCCGCCCGACGCGCCGATCGTTATGACGAGTATTTTCGGACTGAATTTTTTTGCCGCCTCAAAGATCGACATCATCTCGCCGTCGATGCAGACGGACCGTTCGAGCACCGATGTGTATAGCAGAGTGCTGCCGTATCCGGACCACACACGTTCTTTCGGTATGCCGCCGCGCACAGCGAGATGCGCGGTCGTCGAATCTCCGAAAAAAACGACTTCGTTCATTATCGCTTCGATGTCACCGTTTTCCGCCGATACGTGCGGCGCCGCCAAGGTTATCAGCATGGTGACAGCGATCAAAACGAGCAGGGTATTTATAAATTTTATTTTAAACATTTCGCACCTTGACAGATTTTTTGTTTTATCTATCTCCGCACGAGTGAAAAAATATTCGTTATGCAAATGTATAAAATCATATTTTGAATTTGTATACACATGTATTATATCAAATATGTTCGGATTTGGCAATATTTTTCGGAAAAATTTTTCATGAAAATTTAAAAAATTTTTTAATGATTTTGTGTTGACATTTTGAAAATGTTGTGATAAAATAGTCAAGTACGAAATAATGCGCCTGTAGCTCAGTGGATAGAGTGCCCGGCTACGAACCGGTAGGTCGAGGGTTCGAATCCCCCCAGGCGCGCCAAAAACATCTTCGCCGCTTTTGCGGCGAAGATATTTTTTTTGCATAGAGAAATTGGGAGTGGGGATTCGAAAGGCGGATTCTGAAAACGACCTGAACGGTCGTCGCATCCGCTCCTTCTGCGCAAGGGTTACCCGTCGCAAAATTAAAAGAAGAAAAAGCCGTGATACGGCTCGTGCGCAAAGCCGCAAGCGTAGGCGCGCTGACGCGATTATCGCGCGGCATTCTCTGATCTGTCACGCTGAGCGGCACAGCAGCCGCGCGCGGAACGACGAGCGGTGTAAAAGCTTTTTCCCGCTTGACAAATGCGCGGATATTATATATAATGAAATCAATCTTACATAAGGAGGACTTATTTTATGGATAAAACGGATAAATATGTGTGCCCGTGCGGTTATGTTTATGATCCCGAGGTCGGCGATCCCGACGGCGGTATCGCTCCCGGAACGCCTTTTGAGGATATACCCGATGATTGGGTATGCCCCGTGTGCGGAATTTCAAAGGATATGTTTGAAAAAGCGTAAATCTCAAAACAGTCGGGTGAAAATGCCCGACTGTTTTTTTGTCCCCATATGGCGGCGCGAGTCGTTGTATATACATACATAATTGACAAAAATTTTCTTATTGACAATATGTTGTTTTTTTTGTATAATAAAAGTGTTTTCACGGAAAGTGCTGCGGAGATCTATAATGAGTATTTTTAAGAGCAAAAAATTAAATCACACGGTAAACACATTTGACAGTATGTACGACTGCGTCAAAAAGTGTGCGGAGCGCTACGGAGATGATCCGAGATATATATATATCGAAAATAAGACGGAAAAGGTCATCACTTTTTCCGAGATGCTCGATCGTGTGAACTACGTCGCGTCGGCGCTGAACACACTCGGACTTGTTGGAAAGTTCGTGACCGTTACGGGCGACACGCACCCCGATTATTTTTCGACCGAGTTCGGAGTTATAGCTTCGGGCGGCGTCATCATTCCGCTTGACAAGGACATCAACGCCGAGCAGTTCGTCGGCTTCAACAAAATGTGCGACACCGAGTGCATAGTATACACGCCGTCGCTCGACAAAAAGATCAGCGAGACGTTTGCCTCCTTGCCCGACGTCAAAAAATTCGTTCGCATAGGACCGGCACCCGACGGCGCGTTCCCGGACGACAGATTTATGACGTTCGACGAGTTTCTTGAAATCGGCAAAGCGGCATACGAGGCGGGCGACAGAACGGCGGAGGAACACGTCGTCGATACGGAAAAGATGTGCGCCGTCATATTTACGTCGGGAACGACGGGAACGAGCAAGGGCGTCATGCTCTGTGAAAGAAATCTCGTCACTGCCGCAACGGACAGCTGCTGGATAATGTCGACAAAACCGGACGATATGTATGTGTCGGTTTTGCCCGCGCACCATACTTATGAATCCACGATAAGCCATATAGCACTCCCGAATACGGGTGCATGCGAGATGATAAACGATTCCATCAAGAACACGATCCGCAATTTTGTAAAATATAAACCGACAGGACTTGTACTCGTTCCGCTGTATGTTGAAACGATGCATAAAAAGATATGGTCGGAGATCGAAAAGAAGGGCAAGACCGATACTATAAGATCGCTTATGCCCGTTGTAAAACATTTCCCGCGCTCTTTGCGCCGCAAAATATTCAAGCAGATAATAGACGCGTTCGGCGGCAGGCTTGATTTTATCGTATGCGGCGGAGCGCCGCTCCGTCCTGAACTTGTTGAGGAGTTCGACACGTTCGGCATCAATATCTGCGAGGGATACGGCATAACGGAATGCGCGCCTCTCATATCCGCAAATCCGATCAATTGGAAAAAACTCCATTCAGCAGGGCTTCGCGTTCAGCATATGCAGGTGCGCATCGACAAGGCTGACGAGTCGGACGAAACGGGCGAAATTGTCGTAAACGGTCCCGCGGTCATGCTCGGATATTACAAAAATCCCGAGGCGACAGCGGCGGCGTTCACCGAGGACGGTTGGTTCAGGACAGGGGACGTCGGTTATATCGACAAGGACGAATTCATATTTATTACGGGAAGAATGAAAAACATCATCCTGCTTTCAAACGGCAAGAACATATTCCCCGAAGAGCTTGAGGAATACCTGAGCGCAAACGAGGAGATAGCGGAAGTCGTCGTCGTCGGAAGGAAGAAAGACGACGGAGAGACCGTGATAACCGCCGTGATCTACCCGAATTACGAAAAGTTCGAGGGCAAGACGAAAGATGAAATATATGAGGCGATGGAAAAGACAGTCGCCGATGTGAACAAAAAGCTGCCGATATTCAAACATATCGGCGCTATCGAGATCAGAGAAACGGAATTCGAAAAAACGACTACGAAAAAAATTATGCGTTTTAAAATAAAATAACAGTTAGGAGAACGTTATGTTTGAGACACTCAGAAAAATAATTGCCGAAGAATTCAATATCGACGAAGAGTCGATAACTCTCGATTCCAAGCTCGATGCCGACCTCGGCATAAATTCGCTTGAACTCGCCGAGCTTGCGTTCCGTCTTGAAGATGAATTTGATTCGGAGATAAAAGACGAGGACATTTCGTCGCTCATTACCGTCGGCGACGTGGTCGATTACATCGAAAAACAAAAGTGATACCGAAAAAACCGCCGACGGCGGTTTTTTTGTTTTTGTCATTTTCTTGCCTGCGTCGCTGTTTTTCGCGACGTGCGCGAGGCTATATGTACTTTTCTTGCTTCTGCAAGAAAAGCCGTTTTCTCTCGCGCCGCATCGGCGCGGGGGAGATGTGCTTTTCTTTATCTGAAAGAAAAGCACCAAAAGAAGCAGACCGCTCCTAAGCCGCGGGGCTTGCGCAGTGCAGATAAAGCCGAGAGTATACTATCGTTTGCTCGTTTGCCCCCGATTAAAACGTCGTCGCACCGCTCCTTTGGTTTTTCGATTTTGCTTCGCAAAATCGACCATCGGAAATGGGCAAAAATCCGTCGAGTTCAAGCCGGAAGTGAGCGCGTGCCGCATAAGATAAAATTTTGCCATTATCGGCACGCGATGCGTGCAAGATAAGAGAGTCTGTACAAAATATATCTGCCGGAGAGCCGCATTGTTCGCACTATGTCGCGCGCTTACGGTTTTATCAGCAGTACCCTTCGGCGTATGGCGACCTGTCGATGCTTGCGAGACAGCAGCGCCACAAAACGCCGAGAGATGAAAGATACACCGGCGGTCAAGCGGCACGCTTGTCTGCTTCTTTTCGTTCTTTTCTTTCAGATAAAGAAAAGAACAACCCCTCGCGCACGTTGCGCGAGAAAAGCGACGCTTTCTTGTGCGAGCAAGAAAAGTACACTGTCCTCTTTCGCTCCCCGAAAGAAAAGAGCAAGGATCCCCGTGTTGCACGGGAAAGTACAATCCCTCAGTCGCTCCGCGACAGCTCCCTTTGCACAAGGGAGCCTTGCGCGCACGGCGCGCGAAAAACGATGCGCCGCGGGAAGAATGACCGTTATATTGCACAATCAAAAAACCTGCGGAAATTATCCGCAGGCGTTTTATTTAAAGTTTATTTATAAAGCGGCATGCGTCGTCTACCCAACGCGAGATATAAGCGTTTTTGGTTCCGACGATCTCTGTCGCTATCGAGAGCCCGTGTTCGCCCTCGGGGTATACTTCGAGCTCGAACGGTATGCCGTTGTCGGCGAGCGCCTGACAGAGCATAAGCGAGTTTTGCACCGGGACGCATTTATCCGTGGAAGTGTGCCAGACGAACATCGGGACCGTGTTCTCATCGACGTGTTTTTCTATCGAGACGCTATCGAGCAACGCCGCGTCGGCGTTCTCGGAGCCCTGCATCCCGAGGATATTATCTATCGAGCCGCGGTGCGCGTATTTGCCTGCGGTTATGACGGCATAGCACAGTATCGCGCCGCGGACTTTGTTGTAGCCATACGGCATATCTATCGCATCGTAAACGCACTTTTCGTGCCACATCGTGCCGAGAGCGCCCGCAAGGTGTCCGCCGGCGGAAAATCCTATCACGAATATGTAGTCGGGATCGATATGGAATTCCTCCGCGTTGTCCTTCATACATTTTACGGCAAGGCTGGCGTCGATAAGCGGCGCGGGAAACTTGCTTTTTTCTTTTACCGAATAATACAGCACGAACGCGTTGAATCCGCGTGCGATGAACGGCATTGCGACAGCTTCGCTCTCGCGTTCGGAGCAGTATGAATATGCGCCGCCGGGGCATATCAAGATCGCTTTTCGCTTGCCGTTGAACGGGACATCGGGCGTCGCTTTTGAAACGTAGCAAACGAGTTTTATGTCCTTGTCGTCGGGACGCAAATAAATTGTTTTTTCCGTCATGGTCAAAATATCCTTTCTTTATTATATATCGACGGACACAAAGCCGCCGTAGTCGGTGAGTTTTCCGCCGCCGTTTATTACGGAGACGCCGCGCGAGCGGCAAAATTCGGCTATCGCGTCGCCGCTTTGGTGCTTTGAAACGTCGCCGAAGAAGAAAACTGTTTTTTCGTCGACGGCGCCCTGCGCTCCGCCGATAAAGCCGTAACTGTACGGCGGCAGCAGTATGTCGCCGCTTTCGATGATCAGCGACGGCACGCCGCGCGCGAGCAGCGCGTCGTATATGCCTTTGTCCACAGTGATCACTCCGTCGCCGATGACGGCGCAGGCGCAATGCGCATAGCCTTGATTTACGTTTATCGGTTCATATCCGGCTTTCATGGCGTCGCACAGCGCCGCACTTGACATCGTATCGAGTTTGCCTACGATGAAGTTTTTTACCGTGAAAAAGTTCAGCGCGCAGTCGAGAGGGTATTTTGGGCCGCTCTTATGTTCCGACAGCCGCACATTAGCGCCGCTTTTGCGGAGCGTTTGCGCTATCGCCGCGTCGTCCTTGCAAACGTAGAGTGCGTCGTCGATCTTCCCGACGAGCGTGTCCGGATGCGCTCCGACGGGCAGAGGAACTGCGCTCGACACGGGGAGCTTTACGCATCGCCCGTAATTTTCGAGAATTTTGATATGTTCGTCGGGGAAAAACTCGTTTACAAAAAATATTTTCACAAAAACCTCATTAAATGCAAGAACCCCTTCTTAACGGAAGGGGAACTTCAGCCGAATATAAATGAACCGAGATCAGCTTCTCTCGACCTTGCCTTCGCGAAGGCAACGGGAGCAGACAGTAACTGTTTTGTGAGTGCCGTTGACAACAGCGCTTACTTTTCTAATGTTGGGTTTCCATGTCCTGCTTGTTCTGCGTTTTGAGTGGGATACATTGTTACCGAACGTAACGCCCTTGCCGCAATACATACATTTTGCCATATCCTGCACCTCCTACTTTAATTCTGATATCGCAACGGCATATATTTACACCGTACTTGATCTTAACGTGCAAAAGTTATTATAGCACGTGATATTCAAAAAATCAATATGTTTTTGAAAAATTATGAAAAAAATTATTTCAAATCAAAAAACGCGTCATTTACGGCTTCTTTGCGACAAGACGATTGATCTTAAATCCTTTTTGCGAAAAGTTTTTTTCGTATTCGGTCATAATATTGCCTGACGCATATTCGCTTTGATGAAGGTCGTATGTGACGTCACATACTTCAAAGCCGGCCGCTTCAAATTCGGGAACGGAAAAATCGAACAGATCGCGGTTGTCCGTTTTGAACTCGATCGCGCCGCCGCCTTTGAGCAGAGGCTTGAATTTTTCAAGAAACGTGCGGCAGGTCAGCCTGCGCTTCGCGTGCCGATTTTTCGGCCACGGATCGCAGAAGTTTATATATATGGTGTCGAACGTGTCGGGATCGAAGATCTGACCGATGACGTCGGCGTCGCCGCACACAAAGCGCAGATTTTCAAGCTTTTCCGCTTTTGCTTTTTCCGCCGCGAAGATGATGACGTCTTTCACCATTTCCATAGCTATAAAGCCGATATCTCCGTGCCTTTTTGCCGTCTCGACGGCGAACGCGCCCTTGCCGCAGCCGATCTCAAGCCTGTACGAACCGTATTCGCCGAGGATATTTTTTATGTCTACGCGCTCCGGCGCCGATTTTTGCACTTCCGTTATCACGTCGCGCGCCGCTTCAAAACGCGCGGCGCCGTTTTTCTTTTTTCTGACTCTCAAAACTTTTCTCCGAAACGTTTTTTTGTAATTTTATCACAAATCCGCCCGCTTTTCAAGAAAAAAATCATTGTTTTGAAAAAACGTGAATAATAATCCGTTCTCTTGCGAAAAATAGCGATGTCGGAAGATAACGAAGCAAAAAAGGAGAATTTATTATGCTCGATAGAATTTCACTCGTACTGACAATCATCGGTGCTCTCAACTGGGGCGCCGTAGGTCTTTTCCGTTTCGACGTTGTTGCGTGGATATTCGGCGGCCAGGGCGCCGTCCTCAGCCGCATCGTATATACGGTAATTGCTCTCGCGGGAGTTTGGTGCATCTCGCTTCTTTTCCGCGAACGCACGACAGAAGACACGACGTCGACATCGACGACAACACGGTCATAATATGCAAATATGAAAAAAGGCGCCGCACGGCGCCTTTTTTCATATTTGCGCTTTTTTTCGCATATAGACATATAAAAACAGTTTCGGAGGCATTTATGAAATCTCTCGCTCAGGAAATCAAAAGAAAGATAAACTATGAAACATCGTGCGTCAATTTTACGCTCGTCGGCATTATGGCGGGCGCGTTCGCACTGGTGTGCATAATAAATTCGATATCTAATGTCAAAAGCGCGGTATATAAAAAATTCACTCAGCCGTCGTTCTCGCTCTCGCCGTTTTGGTGCATATTTGTATGGGTGCTTATGTCGGCGCTGTTTGGGGCGGCACTCGCGATAGCGATCTCGACGCCGTCGCATGGTCAGAAAAACAAGACGTATGCCATCATAACGGCGGCGAGCGCTTTCATTCTGTGCAACGCCTGGATACCGCTCGTATATTCGTCGGCGAGCTTCTTTATCGCCATGCTCGTGTCGCTTGTTATATTCATTTGCGCGGCGATGCTTTTTACGATTTATTCAAAGATAAGCAGGCTTGCGGCGGTGCTCGACATCGTTTTCGCGGCGTGGATAATCTATATTTTTTATTTTTCGCTCTCGATGGTGTTCACGTCTTAAAATAAATAAAATTTTTGCGTTGCATATTGACATTTTTGCGTTTTTCTGTTATTATGTTATCGGAAAAATTTAATATATACGGAGGTAATGAAAATGAAATCGGCTACAATCAAACTCGCTTCTATTGAAGCTGTACGCAAATTCGTCGACATCGTGCGCAAGTACGACTCCGATATCGACCTTGCCAGCGGCAGATATCTTGTCGACGCCAAGTCAATCATGGGTATATTCAGCCTCGATCTGATGAACCCGATAAAGCTTACCGTCCATTCGGACGACTGCGACGAACTTATGGAAGAACTGAAAGACTATATAATAGAAGCATAAGATCAAGATAAAAAGGCGGCGAAAAGCCGCCTTTTTTGCTTTATACGCGGGTTTTGTTCTGAAAATCATATTCTGCGAATATACATTCGGTGAAAGATAAAACTCGTGGAGGTCAAATTATGAAAAAAGCGGTCGCTTTTTTGCTTGTTTTTTGTATGATAATGCTCGTTCCGTCGGGGGCTTTGGCGTCGGATTACGCTGTGGTGACGAACACCGCCGTCGACGCTGAAAATGAAATCTCGGACGACACACCTGTGTCGGCGCAGTTTTCGTCCGACGGCATAGACGCGCTCTCGGCGATACTGATAGAGCAGAGCACGGGACGCGTACTGTTTGAATATAACGCCGACGAGGCGCTGCCGCCGGCGTCCGTGACAAAGACGATGACGATGCTCCTCGTGCTCGAAGCGATAGACGGCGGCATGATAAAGCTCGACGACGTCGTCACGGTAAGCGACAACGCGGCGTCGATGGGAGGATCGCAGGTCTTTCTCGAACCGGGAGAGCAGATGGACGTCGACACTCTCCTCAAATGTATGATAGTGGCGTCGGCGAACGACGCGGCCGTCGCGCTCGCCGAATACGTCGCGGGGAGCGAGGCGACGTTCGTCGATAGGATGAACGCGCGGTTGAAGGAGCTCGGTTGCACATCGTCGAAT
>CAJONA010000048.1 GCA_905235755.1 uncultured Clostridia bacterium | reverse complement strand
GCTTCGGCATTTGCGCCGCACCCGATGCAAGCGCGCGGGAATATCAAATTCAATATGGCGTCAGTTATCTTCATAATTTTCAAGTATGTGCCTCAGCCCCGTGTAACGCTTCACCCTGCGGTCGTTGTCGATCATCGCTTTTGATACCTCTTCGTCGCCGACGAGTATGATCATCGCCTGCGCGCGAGTCACGGCTGTATAAAGCAAATTTCGCGTCAGCAGGCGCGGCGTGTATCGGTAAAGCGGGATTATGACTATCGGGTACTCGCTGCCCTGACTTTTATGAACGGTGACGGCATAGGCGAGTTCGAGTTCTTCCGACATTGAAAAGTCGTAGTCGGCGATCTTGCCGTCGAAATCGACGGTGATCTTCTCTTCTTCAAGGTCGATCTTCGTAATTATGCCCGTCTCGCCGTTGAATATGCCCATCTCCGTCGTGCCGCCGCGGCTGAACGAAATTTCGTAATTATTCTTTATCTGCATGACTTTGTCGCCCTCGCGAAAAATCGTCCGCGGCAACTTTATCTGGCGTTTTTTTTCAGACGGCGGATTTATCGCCGCTTGAAGCCGAGCGTTCAAGATTTCTGTCCCCGCCTCGCCTTTATGCGACGGAGACACGACCTGTATGCCGTCGTAGACGGTCATTTTATACCGTTTCGGAAGGCGCGAGGAACAAAGATCGACTATCGTTTTTGCCGTATCCTCGTCGGTATCGCGGCGCAAAAAGAAGAAATCGCTGTCCTTGTGAGTAAGATCGAGATATTCGCCGCGATTTATCGCATGAGCGTTTACGACGATATAACTCTCCTCCGCCTGACGGAATATACGACTCAGCTCGACCGACGTAAACCTGTCGGACGACAGTATATCGCTGAAAATATACCCCGCGCCGACAGGCGGCAGCTGATTGGCGTCGCCGATAAGGACGAGCCGCGCCGATTTTTTCATCGCGTGAAGGAGCGCGTCCATAATGTCGATATCGACCATCGACGCTTCGTCGACGATGACGGCGTCGCAGTCGAGCGGGTTTGTTTCGTTTCTGAAAAAGTCGAGCGTACCGTCGTCGCCGTACTCCATTTCGAGCAGGCGATGGATCGTCTTTGCCTCTGTGCCGGAAAGCTGAGAAAGACGCTTTGCGGCGCGCCCCGTCGGAGCGCACAGCGCGATGTCAAGCCCGAGCGTATCGAATATGCGCAGTATCGCGCGCACGACAGTCGTCTTGCCCGTTCCGGGACCTCCCGTCAGCAAGAATACCGAATTATTCACCGCTCCGTATATCGCGCGGCGCTGAAGCGCCTCGTATTTGATCTCGTTTTCAAGTTCCGTCCTCTCAATAAGCGCGTCGATATCGTTTATGGGAACGATATGGCTCACGCTTTCGAGCGCGAGCAGTTTTTTCGCTATATACGCTTCCTTATCGTACAGTTCTTTTGTATATACACATTTAAATTTGTCGATGCTTTTGACGACGAACATTCCTTGTTCTACGCGCTTTTTCAGAACTTTCAGTATATTTTCCTCGCCGCACATAAGCAGCTTGTCCGCCGTCGGAACAAGCTTGTGCAGCGGCAGATAAACGTGTCCGTTTTCAGCCGCGTTGTATGTCAAAACGTACTTTATTCCAAACGCAATGCGATCCTCCGACTGCTTCGATATTCCGACGCGGCGCGCCACCGCATCGGCTTTTTCAAAGCCGATGCCGCTTATCCGTTCGCAAAGGATATACGGGTTTTCCTTTATCATTTCGACGGCGCCGGGACCGAGCTCCTTGTATATCCGAACAGACAGCGCCGGGCCGAAAAACTCGCTGCAAAACATCATCACATTGCGCATTCCGATCTGCTCGCGGAAGCTGTCGCCTATCTGCTTCGCTTTTTTCGGCGATATTCCGGCTATGTCGACGAGCCATTCGGGGTTGTGCTCCATTACATCGAACGTGTCGAGCATATATGTCTCGACTATGCGCTTTGCCGTCGCGGGACCTACGCCCTTTACTATGCCCGACGAAAGATATTTGAGCACGGCGCTCTCAGTCGCCGGGAGCTGTTTTTCATATGTTTCGACCTTGAACTGCCTGCCGAAAGTCGGATGCACGACAAAATTGCCGAGCGCTTGTATCGTCTCGCCCTCGGCAAGATACGGCATTATCCCCACAAGGACGTGAGGCTCGCCGTCGGACGCGTCGAGCTCGCAGACGGTGTAGCCGTTTGCTTCGTTTGAAAATATTATTCTTTCGACAGTGCCTTCGATTTTGGCAAGACCTTCGATCTCGGCTTCCATCCGCCCTACGTCCTCCTGTAATACAAATTTTTAACGCGCCGCGACATCGCTTTCACAATATACATCGCTTCGTCCGCGTCGCCGCGGCTTTCGTCGATAACGACGATTATTTTCCGTCTTTCAAACGTCGTCGCCCACGCCGCGCACCGAACAAGATATTCGAGAGTTTCCGCGTCGGCGGCGATCTCTATATCGCCGCCGCAGTCGGAGTCTACGCCCGCACTTTCAAGCTCGCTCGCGCCGATGTGCGACATCACGGCGCAAAAGATCATATACGCGCCGTAAACTATCGCAAAAGTCAAAAAAATTTCAAGTAAAATATCCATAAAAAGCTCCTGCCTTTTTTATCATCTTATGATAGGAGGAGCTTTTTGACATTATTTAATCAAATTTCCGCTTTTTTTCTTAAAATATCGGCTATATCGGTCTTTTCCCATCTGACGCCGAGTTCCTCGCGCCCGAAATGTCCGTATGCCGAGAGCGGCGAATATATCGGTTTGCGCAGATCGAAATAGTCTATTATCGCCGCCGGGCGGAAATCTATCGTGCTTCTGCAAATCTTTGCTATCAGCTCGTCGGAAACGACGCCCGTTCCGAACGTCTCGACGTTGACGCAGAGCGGTTCTGCCACGCCGATGGCGTACGCCACCTGAACCTCGCACCGTGACGCAAGTCCGGCCGCGACGATGTTTTTCGCCGCATATCTCGCCGCGTAGCTCGCGCTGCGGTCGACCTTTGTCGGATCTTTGCCCGAGAACGCACCGCCGCCGTGATGACCGTAGCCGCCGTATGTGTCGACGATTATCTTTCTGCCGGTAAGTCCCGTGTCGCCTGCGGGGCCGCCGATGACAAAACGTCCCGTCGGATTGACGTATATCTTCGTGCGCTCATCGATGAATTTTTCATCTATGACGGGCTTTATCACGTTTTCTATGACGTCGGCTCTTATCTGATCGAGCGTTACGTCGGGATCGTGCTGCGTCGACACGACGATGTTGTCGAGGCGCACGGGAACGCCGTTTTCATATTCGACCGTGACCTGCGTTTTTCCGTCCGGACGCAGATATTTGAGCGCGCCCGACTTTCTGACTTCCGTGAGCCTTTTTGACAGCGACGTCGCCATTACGTAGCCGAACGGCATGAGCGTCTTTGTCTCGTTTGTCGCGTACCCGAACACCATTCCCTGATCGCCGGCGCCGATGTCGTATTTATCGGTCTGCGTGCCGTTTTTCGCTTCGTAGCACTTGTCGACGCCCATGGCGATGTCGGCGGACTGCTCGTGAATGGAATTGAGCACAGCACAGGAATTTGCGTCGAAGCCGTATTCCGCCTTGTCGTAGCCGATATCCTTGATCGCCTCTCTGACTGTGTGGGATATATCTATCCACGCGCTCGTCGTTATCTCGCCCATGATGCACACCATGCCCGTCGTTGCGAACGTTTCGCACGCGACGCGCGCCGTCGGATCGACGGCTATTATGCTGTCAAGTATCGAATCGGAGATGCGGTCGCACAGCTTGTCGGGATGTCCCTCCGTCACCGATTCGGTTGCAAAAAATTTTCTCATTTTTCTTTCTTCCTTCTTGTTTACTCGCCTATCTTTTCCTAAAAAAAACCATCGGGTTGCCCCGATGGTGAGAATACATTTTTATGTTCTCATCTCTCGGGAATTGGCACCTTGTAAAAACAGGTTGCCGGGCTTCATCGGGCCAGTCCCTCCGCCACTCTTGATAAGACTGAAAAAAGTATATCACAATGTTATTTGTTTTGCAATAGTTTTTAAAAAATTATGCCAAAAAACTTAAAAATCCGACAATGGCGTATGAAGCGAGCGTCATTATCACGCCCGCTATAAGCACGCCGGTCGTTATCGCCAGCATCGATTTTTTGAATTTCACGCCGGCGAGCGAGGCGAGAAGCGCGCCCGTCCACGCGCCCGTGCCGGGGATAGGGATCGCCACGAACAGCATCAGCCCGATGAATATCCCGTTTTCGAGCCGCGTTTTGTTCTTCTCCGCCTTGCGTTCAAGCCAAAGCGCAAAGCGCGAAAACGCCTTCGTCGTTTTCATCAGATCGATGATTTTGTTTATCAGCAACAAAATGAACGGCACGGGGATGAGATTTCCCACAACGCTGATGACATAGTTCGTGTACCACGGCAGTCCGAGCGCCGCGCCGAGCGGTATCGAGCCGCGCAGTTCGATCACTGGCAGCATCGAGCAAAAGAACACACCGAATTTCGCGCCGAAATTATTTATGAAAAATTCTTTTATCGCTTCGATCATATGATCCTCCGAAACGTTTTTTCAGACAAGCGCCGAGTTTACCGATTTGTCCCCTTTATTATGGGGGAAAGTTTTTTGTATACAACGAATGTGATGATCGCGCAGATCGCGCCTTTGACGAACGTGAACGGCGCATTGAAGATGAGCAGCGCCTTTATCAGAGAGTCTGCCGCGGGCAAGATCGCTTTATACGCATTGATGATGCTCTCCATAGGCATAAAATGCGCGTAGAACGGGTACGTGATAAAGTAATTGACGGGAACGCTCACCGCGGCGGCGAACACTGCACCGACCACCGAGCCTATCAAAGCGCCGGCGCGGTCTTTTTTGAATTTATACACAAGCCCTGCTGGAAAAACGAGCATCGCGCCGATGATAAAGTTTGCGAATTCGCCGACGCCGCTCGTGCCGGAGAATGGCAGATGCACAACGTTTTTGATGAGCTCAACGACGACGCCCCACACAGGACCGAGCGAGAACGCCGTAATGAACGCGGGCAAGTCGGAAAAATCGAATTTAAGGAACGACGGCACGAGCGGCACCGGAAATTCGAGCATCATAAGCACGGCAGCCACCGCCGACATTATGCCTGTTACCGCGATCTTTCTGACAGTGATTTTATTTGTTGACATGATTTTCACCTCCAAACATAAATCTTTGAAAGTAAAAGAAAAGTCCCCGTGCGGGGACGCGACATCTTTTTCCTTCCGGACTGTACCGTCGGCGCAGGAATCACACCTGCTCGGCTTGCGCTCGTGGGCTATACCACCGGTATGGATTTTCACCATTCCCCAAAGATAATATGAATTGTATTTTATAAATATTCTCAGTGTGTATATTTTAGCACAAGCGGCTTTATTTGTCAATGGGTTTACGAATGAATATAATGCGAATGAATATAATAATAATGTGTTCTCATAATGTTCTCATAAATCGGATCACTTTATCAGCCGATCTATGATATATTCAACCATTTTTACATCGTCTTCCGACAAAAGCGTCAACTTTTCGGATAGGCTTTTATCAGAAAAAAACTCTCTGCCGGTCAGGATATAATCAGTTGACACACCCAAGATCGACGAGAGCTTTACGAGATTTGATATCTTTATCTCTTTGTTTCCTCTTTCCAAATTCGATATCATCTGTATTGAAACGTCCATCATTTCCGCGAGTTTTTCTTGAGTCATGCCGAGACTTATCCGACTTTGATATATACGTCTTCCGACCTCTTTTAAATCAATTTCCATTTTTTCACCTCGGAATTTAACCTAAACTTAACCTACAAGTTAATTATATGCATTTTTTGTGCAAAAAATAAGCACCTAAGGATTGACAAATTTAAACTATAGATGTATAATTATGTCAAAAGGCATTGCATTTTGTCAAAGGTTGCCCGTTGCCTTTTAATTCAAGTTGACAAATATGATAATACAAGCCCCTGTTTGATTACGATATCTTTGCCTTAATAAATAAGGTAAAAATATAAAAAAACTTTTAAAAGGAGACTACTATGAAAGCACAAAACAAACGTGGCTTCACGATTGTGGAGCTTGTCGTCGTCATCGCTATTGTTGCGGTTTTGGCGGCGGTACTTATTCCGACGTTCTCAACCCTTATTAAAAAGGCGAATGAGTCGGCTTATCTGCAAGAGAAAACAAACCAAAAGATCGATGACATGGCAGAAAAGGTCACCAATGACAACTGGCTTGGCTGGGAAGACTTTGAGGCTAAGATCGTAAAGGACATTACGAAGGCGATCGCAGATGATGAGAAGCCTGTAGAAGTTACACTTGACTCTGAGGCAATTAAGCTTGCGGTAAAAGAATCCATTGCCACATACTACGCTGAAAACGCAATGCAGAACACAGGCCTTACAGAAGAGCAGGTGAAGAAGATAGTTGAAAATGCTCTGAAGGGCAGTTACGCAGGCATTACCGAAGCGCAGGTAACGGCTATCGTCGAAACGGCTGTTAGCGGATTGGCAAATAGCATTGATAACTTAGATGCAAATAAGATCACAGCTGCACAGATCCAGGAGATAGTTAATAGCGCGATAGCAAAGGCAAATATGAATAATCTTACATCGGCGCAGGTTTCTGAAATCGTTGCGAAAGCTGTCAACAGCGCAAAATCCGAGTTGCAAACGAGCATATCAAACGGTACGCAAGCAATCGACACCGCTATTTCGAATGCTGTCAATGATATCGTAACTGCAATAAACAACGCCAGCGCAAGTTCGCTTACAGAAGCGCAGGTAAAAGAAATACTCAATTCGATAGTGCTTAGCCAAGGCACAACAACTTGGATAACATCGGAAACGTATGCAAGCGAAACTACATTCACGCTTAAAACTCCGCAAGATGTCGTAGGTCTTGCAACGCTTGTCAACGGCGGATATGACTTTGCCGGAAAAACAATAGAACTTCCCGAAGAAATCAATCTTGCAGGCGTTAATTTCACACCTATCGGCAACACAAGAAACAATGAGTTCAAAGGAACGATCAGCGGCGTTAGTGCTGCTAGTCCCACTGTTATAAAAGGTCTTACACTTACAGAGCAGTTCAATGCTGTTAAGGACGGATATCTTATCAACTGTACATCAACGGGCCACATGGACAAAGTCGGCGTCGGCTTTGTCGCATATCTCGGCGATGACGCTGTTCTTGAGAATATAACATTTAAAGATGTTGCTATAAACATTACAGATGAAACGATGGACGGTATTTCCGTAGGTGTTGCTGTCGGATACCTTGACGGCGGTACTATCAGAAACGTCACAGTATCGGGCGGTAGTGTAACAGCTGTATACCGTGTTGGCGGACTTTGCGGCGCTGCCGGTTACGGAACGATTGAAAACTGCACAGTTGAAAATGTTACTATTGAAAGTACGGGTAAGGACGGAAAAATATATAGTGAGAAAGACGGTTGGAAAACTGCACCTACAAAAGCAACGACAAAAAAGAGCAGTCCGAGTGGATACTCTGGAACATACCATGATGTTGGCGGATTGATCGGTTACCTCAGACAGTTTGATAAAGACCGCTTGGCAGCTGGTAAAAATACGGTAACAATAATAGATACAGTGATAAGCGATGTGACATGTTCGTCCGTAAGTAAAGCTACGTTTGAAATTGCCAACAATGCTTATAAAGCTACTGCTACTGCAACAGGAACTGTAACAGGCGCTCAGACGACAAATAATCTCGTCACAAGCGACACAGACTACATAATAAATCCGACTACGCAGGAATAATCTCATCACAACAACAATAAATCCTTAAAAATCCATACAACGCAAAAAAACAACGTCCCCACGTGGGGCGTTGTTTTTTTTGCGCCCCGCGTGCGCGGACGACGTACTTTTCTTTACGCGAAAGAAAGCGCCGCGTTTTTCCCGCGCGGCGTTGTTCCGCGCAACGTGCATTTTTCGCGCGCACATCATTTTTCGCGCTGTGCGCGAAAGGCTCCCTTTTGCAAAGGGAGCTGTCGCGGAGCAACTGAGGGATTGCTCTTTCCCGTGCAACACTGGAGTTTCGCTCTTTTCTTTCGGGAGCGAAAGAAAAGGAGCACAAAAGAAAGCTCTTGTCGGCTGCAGATCTTTCGGCGTTCTGTGGCGCTGCTGTCTCGCAAGCATCGACAGGTCGCCATACGCCGAAGGGTACTGCTGATAAAGCCGTAAGCGCAAAGGCATAGT
>CAJONA010000047.1 GCA_905235755.1 uncultured Clostridia bacterium | reverse complement strand
ATCCGCCACGGACTCATCGGTTCGGGCGTTTACGCGAGCCACGGATACGAGCGTTCGCACAAGGATGGCGTATTGAACACCCTGAAAGTGCTGAAAGGCTATGTGGAAGCATAAATCAAAAAAGCGTCGTTTTACCGACGCTTTTTTTACTGCCGCTGCGCTTGATGGTATGATTCACCAAAAACGATCAAAAACCGCAGCTTTTATTCCGAAAGTGAAAGGACCGACGGAACGGGGATTATTCAAGGGTATAGTTGCTTGAAGAAATGCCTGACGCCCATATCCAGCCGTTAGAAACCTTTGATTTAAGCGTAAATGTCTCGCTGATGCTTCCGAACGTAAACGTATGAGTGCCCGCCGACAGCGTTCCGCTGAACGTCACATATCCGGACGGCAGAGAGCTTGACGATTTCACACCGCCCATTCCGAAACGGCCGCCAGGTCTGCCTTGACCGCTGGGCACGGTACCGAGCGCGATTATCACTCCGCCGGTGACCGAAACGGTATCGTCGACATCGACGGCGGACATATTCCCGATTTGATCCGCATTCGGATCGCTGATAACGACAAAGCCGCCTGTTTGCTTGTAGCTGCCGTTTGAGTCGACGCCGTCGACGTCTTTGCCCGCTACCTCGACGTAAACCTTGCCTCCGTTCACCGTTATCAGTCCGTCCGATTTTCTATCATCGGACGAAGTGGCGTTGACGCCGTCGTCGGTGGCGTAAACATGGATCTCGCCGTCGTTTATGGTAATATAATGGGCTTCAAGCCCTTCGTGCGAATCGACTATGTCGATATATCCGCCTTCGATAAGCAGTGTTCCGTCCGCATGGATGCCGTCGTCTGCGGCGGTGACGGTGATATTTCCACCCGACACGGTGATGTCGCCGAGCGGCGACGAGCCGTTTTCAAGAGCGACGTCGTTGTTTGCGTGAATGCCGTCGTCCATACACTTGATAACTATAGTGCCGTCGGAAATTGTGATCGAGTTGTCCGCTTTGATGCCTTTTGCACTGTCGGCGCTCTTTGTGACGCCCAACGCCGTTGTTGTTTTCTTGGCGCTCGACGCCGTGTATGCGGAATAAGAGTGCGTGTTTATCGTGATTGTCGTATCGCTGCCTGAAATGTCCGCATTATATGCGGCGTCTATGCCGTCGCACGCCGCGTAAATCGTGATCGTGCCGCCGGAGATCGTGACCGTGCCGCGTTGATTTCCTTTGCTTGAAATATCCGAATTGTCGGTTTCGATCCCGTCGCCCGACGTCGATATCGCGGTTATGTTTCCTGATTCGATCGTAACGGAGTCATTGCCTTTGATCGCATTGTTCGGAGCGGTCACGCATAGAGTAAGATTTTTGATTTTCAGATCATCTTTGGTTTGGACGCCGTTGTTGTACGACGCGGTGACGATAAGCGTTCCCGTTCCGATGAGATTCATATCGCACAGAGCGTATATCGCCGCCGACCCTGTCGTGTCGCTTTCGTCCGTTTCAAGCGCGCGCGTGTCGTTTACCGCATTGCTCGTACCGGATACCGCTTTGATCTTTACCTTGTCCGCGTTTTTGACGTAGATCGGAGAATCGGTCGAACATGTGACGGAAACGCCGTTAAGATCGAGTTCGACTTCGTCGTCATCGCCCGCCGACACTATTATCTGCCCGTCGGAAAGCGCGCCCGTCAACGTATAGGTGCCCGCCGATGTGATGGTGTAAACGTTTCCGTTTTTTGTATAAGTGCCGTCTGAGGTTTCGATTTCAAAGTCGCCTTCGACGACGGGAGCGGGAATATCGACGGTCGTACTCTCCGTCGCCTCGGCAGTTGTGTTTTTCGTCGCTTCGGCAGTTGTGTTTTCCGTCGCCTCGGCAGTTGTGTTTTCCGTCGCCTCGGCGGTAGTGCTCTCCGTATCAGATACGGATACTGTCGAGCAGGCACATAGACCGGCGGCGATCAGTACCGCAAGCACAGCCGATGATAATTTAATGATTTTTTTCATAATAAATACCTCCTTTACTTTGTGATACCTCCTTTACTTTGTGTCACCATTGTAAAGGAGGAGTGTTGAAGAAAGATTGAAATTTTTCAGTTTTTTGTTTTCAGCGGAAGTTTTACTGTAAAAATCACTTTTTCGTCCGTGCAGTCGACATTGATACTGCCGTGATGCCTGTCCGAGATCGCTTTTGCGATGGCAAGCCCCAAGCCGTAATGCTTTCCCTCGCTGTTTCTGACATCATCCACGCGATAGAAACGCTCGAACAACTTTTCACGTATCTCGGACGGTATCGGTTTTCCGCTGTTGATCACGGTCAAAACCGCAAACCGATGCTCCCGCCCGAGCGTCAGACCGATCTCGCTTCCGCCGTCGTTATGGCTGATCGCGTTGTCAAGCAGGATCGACACCAGCTGGCTCAGCTGCGTTCGATTTCCTTCCACATAGATGTTTTCCGCGATCCGACTGTTTATTTCAAGCCCCGCCTCAAAGGCGACGCTCTCAAACGGCAGCGCTTCGCCCGCGACAAGCCTGCTGAAATCTACCGTTTCCGTTTTGATCTCTGCGTTTTCAGCATGAGAAAGATCCAAAAGCTGCGCGACGAGCGTTCCCATCCGCTCCGTTTCATATTGAATATTGGAAAGCCATTCGTTTTCACCGATATGGCGGGAAAGCAGCTCCGTATTTGTGTTTATGACAGATACGGGCGTTTTTAATTCGTGTCCGGCGTCGGAGACAAACTGTTTTTGCCGTTTGTCGTTTTCTTCAAGCGGCTTGACGATCCGCCGCGCAAGGAAAACGGCGATGAAGAAAACGGCGATGACAGCGATCATACCGACGATCAATACCTGACGGAGCAGAATGTTCATATTGTTTGACGTCACGGCGACGTTGATAAACGCCACCAGCGTATAATCCTGCCTGTTATCGACAAGATATATAAGATTGTCGGCTTTGCCTGTGGGAGAGTTTTGAAGCAGGACGCTTTTTGCCAGCTCGACAAGCTCGTCTTCGCTTTTAAAATCGTTAGGTCCGTTGTCGACGGCAAGCGTTTCGCCCGAATTTGAAAATGCGACGGAATAAAATGCGGACGCAAAGAACGCCTGATCGTCGGGACGGCGGCGATCTGTGGGCGGATTCGGCAATTTATCGTCGTTTCCCGGCATTTCCGGCTGCGCTTGCAAATCATAACGATATACATATTGCTCGAGCATCGAAATGTTTTGCTTTTCCGCTTCATAAGCACTCACGGCATATACCGACAAGAGCGTAACAATCATAAACAGTATAAGCGTCCCCATGATAGCCGCGATGATTTTTCTTTGTGATTTCTTAAACACTCTCGCACCTCAATTCATATCCTATCCCCCGAACGGCTTTTATAGCTGTTTTCGCACCGATAAAAGCGAGCTTTTTCCGAGTAAACGACATATATACTTCCACATTGTTATATTCCGCCTCGCTTTCAAAGCCCCATATTTTCACCGCCAACTGCTCTCTTGTGAGGATCTGTCCTTGATTTGCGATCATATACTCCATAATGCGAAGCTCTTTTTCACCGAGACGGACGCTTTGCCCGTTATATGTACAAGTCAGCGTCGCCGTGCCTGTGTCAAGCGAAATATCTCCGAATGTGAGAGAACCGTCCTGAGAGTTGATGTTTCTGCGGCAGAGAGCGCGAATACGTGCCAGCAGTTCTTTTGTCATGAACGGCTTTGTCATATAATCGTCGGCGCCGCTGTCAAGCCCGGTCACCTTGTCGTCAAGCTCTCCCTTTGCCGTCAGCATCAGGATAGGCGTCTTGACTCCGCTTGCGCGAGCCCTTCTCGCCACCTCAAATCCGTTCATTCCGGGCATCATGACGTCGAGAATTATCACGTCGTAAACACCGCTTTCAATCGAAAAAAGCGCCGATTCTCCGTCCGCGACGTGATCCACGTCGTATTTTTCAAGGCGTAAAATCTCAATAAGCGCCGACGCCATTCGTCTTTCGTCTTCCGCAAGCAAAAGCTTCATCGTATCACCTCTTTTTATCGGTATCACATTCTTTTCTTCGTTTTCATGGCGATCTTCAATGGTTTCTTTTTGAATGTTACATTCAAATTATACCATAGCTTGATGCTGTATGCAATGTTTTTTAAAAAGTTTATACTTGCAAAAAAGTGTGTACTTGTGCGATGAAATAATACCCGTATAATGAAAAGTGCAGAGAGCAAAAGCGCTCTGACTTATTTCAAGGAGGAAACAAAGACGGCACTTTCCAATCTGTTCGGATGGGGTAAAAAGAAGAGCGAGGAAAAGAAAGCCCCCGCCGCTCAATCTGCGCTCTGCGCAGGGCGTGGTCTCGGACGCCGGTTCAATATCGGTTTCCTGCAAAAAAAGCAAAGCCAAACGGAAAAACCCGTCTTGCTTTGCTTGTGATTATAGGGCGGAAATGCAACCGGCGAGAAAAAATGAAGACGGGCTACGCCCTAATGAAGTCGCTCGCGTTCGCTCGTTAAAGAAGACAGCGGCGAGCCGCTTAATGAAGCAAAGCCGCCGTTTTAAATTTTTTCATTCCTTCATTAGCCCCCACAGCCCATTTCCCAAAACTCGGCAAGCTCGTTTTCATTTTGTATATTTTCGCATTTGTCACACAAAATAGCGGACAAACAGCGGACAAAAAATTATAAACGGCACACCTCTGCGCGATGATTTGTTTGAATTGAATTTGCGTTATTATATTGAATTCTGTTCAAATCTTTTTTATGTTCATTTATGTTGATAAATTGAATATTCTTGCTTTTTTGGATTTACATAAGCAAAACCGAAATTTTCCGGGATAAACAAAGCGTTCGGTTTTGTTTTTTTATAAAGGCGCTTTTCAATAATGGGAACGGTTATCAAATATCGAGATTTGCCATTTTACCTGAACCGCGTTCCTGCCCGTGATCCAAAGGCAATAGAACGTGTGCGGCGATTCCGTTAGCTCACCGCAGGCGTTGTCGGGCGTGAAACCCGCTCAATATGTTAACAACGATATTCATTTTTCGCGATCTTCTCGCATAAAGCGACAAAACCACGAGCATCATTATATGGAACATATGTTCGTTTACCAAGAAAAATGCGCATAATTTTTCGCGTTTTTTGCAAAATGTCGGCGTTTACCGACATTTGATCTTGAAAAAAGCGCAAATTCGGCTCGAAAATTTATAAAATTCTCGAAAATTTATAAAATTTTTGTTTTTATTACTTGAAATTGTGCGGGAAATGTGCTATAATAATACAAAAATTTATGCAGGTGCAAATTTAACGGAAAGGGGCTTGACAACGATGATGAAGAATACGATAATCTTGTCAGTCGGGCAGTCAAGCATAATTTTGCTTGGCTCATTTGTCAACACCTTTTCTCAAAAAGCGACAGGCACGGTGCGCCCGTTTAACGCGGGCTGATCGCGCCTTTTTGCCGGACACAAAAAGTAAAAGCCGCCGGATGGCGGCGATAAGGAGGAAATATTTATGAAACAAAAAGCAGCAACAAGAACCCTGAGCCTGCTTCTCGTGCTCGTGATGGTGCTGGGAATGCTCACGGCTATGACGTTGACGGTGTCGGCGGAACGTTTGCCGGTGATAGATGCGCCGGCTGTTGAATTGTCGGCGGCAGACGCAACGGAGGTGACGATCATCGATTGGGACTACCGTGACTGGGGACCAACAATGAGCGAACACGAAGACTTGGAATATCATCTCTACAGTGAAGATGCGCACTACACGTTCGACATCCTTGAGGACAAGGGCGCAACGGATGTTGAATCTGGCAAGACCTATACGCTGGATGATATGTGGCGCTCGTTTAGTAGGGTATCTTTTGATTATGATCCCGATTATGGCTTTGTTTCTTTATACTTTGCTGCGGCCGAGTTCACGAAGACCGTGGGCGATGACGGCCGTGTTCATATCGAGGCGCTCGCTTTGGATGAGGGCGGCAACTGCTATCATCTGGTATATCAGGAAGGGGGAGCAGCTGCCGAGACAGTGGTCTACAGCTATGACTTCTCGAGTGAAGAAGAGTTTGAAAAGTGGACGTGTGTCGATTTCCGGGAAGGCAGCGGACGTTTCGACAAATATGGATATTCTAAGTTTTCTACGGACAAATCTGGATATTTTCAGTTTTCTTCGTATTATGATTATACGTATGATAATACCCCAGACTCTCCGCAGTACCTGATATCTCCGGAACTTAAGAATGTCCATAAGGAGTTGAACGTCAGCTTTAAGTATTGTGTTGACTCTTACTATGATTATCCCGAAATGTTTACGGTGGGATATTCCACGACCGGCAGTGATATCTCGGACTTTACGTTCCTTGATACTTTAACTGTAACTAATACATATGAGAAGTTTTATAACGTAACATTGCCGGCAGGCACGAAATATGTTGCGATCAGATATGACAGCTATGATCAGTTTTACCTTTTCATTGAAGATTTTGTAGTAAGCTACGTCCCCACCGGTTTGACCGCTACATACGGGCAGACTCTTGCCAATGTGCGGCTTCCTGACGGCTGGACTTGGGTGGACAGTACTCAAAGCGTCGGTGACGTCGGCACAAAGACCTTCAAGGCAAACTTTGCCGCCTATAACGGTACGGAGCACCTGATCAAAGATTTGGACGTGCCCGTAAGGGTCGTCAAAAAGGCAGCCACTTTGATCATTGACAACAAGAGCAAGACCTATGGCGAAGACGATCCCAAATTGACCGCCGTTGTTAAGGGTACGGTCGGTAAAGAAACCATCAATTACATACTGAGCCGCGATGAAGGCGAAAATGCGGGTGAATACGCTATCAAGGCGAAATTGCTTAGAAACCCGAACTATACCATAACGGTGAAAAACGGAACCTTCACTATCGCTAAGGCTGACGCGACCTACACCGTACCCACCGGCCTGACCGCTGCATGCGGGCAGACTCTTGCGGACGTGGCACTGCCCGACGGCTGGACTTGGGCGGACAGTACTCAAAGCGTCGGTGACGTCGGCACAAAGACCTTCAAGGCAAACTTTACACCCGCCGATGCGGAAAACTATAACACAGTCGAAAATGTGGACGTGACCGTATCTGTCGATAAGGCATCCGGAAATGACGCTGTCATCAGCACCGATACAATGTCTTACTCCTCTGATTCGATCTATATTGAAGGCGTTGAAGGACAGGAATACATCATTGTTCCCAAGGGAACGACGGTCGGCGAATCGGATTGGAACAACGCCGTTCTGCCCGATCCCGACAGCGACAACTGGGTATTCTTCGAAGATCTGACGTCCGCGACGGAATATGAAATTTACACCCGCGCAGCGGCAACAGAAACATCTTATGCAGGCGCCGCTGTAAAGGCAAACGTATATACCACGCTTTCCGGCATTGAATGTAATTACGACGCCACGCTCGTCGGCGCGACGATCACAATTATCCCCGAGCCTGAAACCGAAGGTCTGACGTACAAGTGGTATCAGGATGTGGTAACGGAGGACGAGGAGGGTGCGCTGCATCACAGCCTTACCGAAATTATCGGCGCCACAGGCGCAAGCTACACCTTCCGTGCCGAAGACGCGGGCAAATATATCGCAGTCAAGATTTTCGCAGGCGATTCGGAAGTCGGCGACATGGTGACAAGCGACCCCGTTGCCCTCACCGCGACGGTAAGCTTTGACAGCATGGGCGGCAGCGCGATCAACAGCCTGACCGGTCTGACCTATGGTTCCAAGCTTACAAAGCCCGCCGATCCTACTCGTGATGGATATGCATTTGACGGCTGGTACGTCGGATATTGGGACGGCGAATACGATACGCCCTGGGATTTTGAAAACGATCTCATCACATGGACGGAAACCACTCTCTACGCAAAGTGGACGATCAGCATTGTTAGCACCACGGAGACTGACACAACGACATCGACAATCGAGTCAACACAGCCTGCAACCGAACCGAAATCCGGCTGCGGCTCGGCTATAGGCGCAACGGGAATTGCAATGATAGCTATGCTCTCACTCGGAGCTACGGCCATAGTGACTAAGAAAAAGGAAAAATAATTGAAAAAAATGTCCACACCGAAAACTGATTTCGGTGTGGACATTTTAAATTAACAGCGGATTTTTCCACAGCGGCATAGCCCATTTGGGGCTATGCCGTTTTTGTCTACCGAAAACCACGCGATAGGCGCGTGGCTCAGTAAAGGTTAACCGGTGAGGAAAAATCCTCCGATTTGTGATATAATTTAAGACGACCTGCCAGTCGAAATAAAAAATAACAAATCGGAGGATTTAATCTATGAAAAAAGAAGTCATAGACA
>CAJONA010000046.1 GCA_905235755.1 uncultured Clostridia bacterium | reverse complement strand
GGAAGCGACACGGAATCGCCGAATATGTGCAAACCGTCAAGCGTTCTTTTTCGTACTTTTTCTTTCGCGCTGAAAGAAAAAGTACATAAGCCCCTCGCGCACGGCGCGAGAAATACGTGCGGTGCGAGAAAAGCGTCGCATACGAGGAAGTTGCATGCGATAGAAAAAAACTCGGGCGGCACAATGCCGCCCGTATTTCTCATTTCTTTTTCAGTTTCTGACTTCTTACGTCTTTGCCGCTGAATACGCATATCTCAAATTCGCCGAACAGCCGCGACAATATGCGATCGGAATACCTTTCGAGAATCTCCTCTTTGTTTACGTTTGTCGAGATGAGCATACTTTTTTCCGACACTATTCGCGTGTTCATCAAATTATAAAGGCACGATACGGTGAACTGATTTGACACCTCCGTTCCGAGGTCGTCGATGATAAGCAGGTCGCACGAAAAATACTTGTCCGTTTTCGACGGCGATCTGTCGCCGTACGAGCGCGAAAAGCGCTCATACTCAAAATCGGAAAATATGTTCTGCGCGCTCTCGTATACGACGTCGCATCCCGCTTCGATAGCCGCTTTTGCGACGGCGCTCGAAAGATGCGTCTTGCCGAGCCCCGTCGTACCCATAAAGAGCATATTGCGTCCCCTCGATGTGCCGTTTAAAAAACTCACGGCAAAATCGCGCGCTCTGTCGAGATTTTTCTTCATCGCTTCCCTGTCGTCGCCAAAATAATAATCGAGCGAAAAATTGTCAAAATCCTGCTTTGATATGAGGCTTGCCATTCCCGAGCTTTCAAAGCCCGCCATTGTCAGCGCACGGCACATACATTCGCACATCTTGCCGCTTTTGTCGTACCCCGTGTCCTGACATTTTTCACATTCGTATTTCGGCAGATCGTAATCCTCGTCATATCCGACGGAAACAAGTATGGCGCGGCGCGCGTCCATGAGCTCGTCTGTCTCTGTCTTTATGCGCTCGATCCGCTCATTTAGTCCGTCCTTGCCTTTCATCGCCTCGGAAAATATCTTCATTCCCGTTTTGCTTATCGCGTCGTCGAGCTCCTTTACGCGCGGGAATTTTTTATAAAGCTCGGCGCGGCGGTCGTCCGCATCCTTTTCCGCTTTCAGCTTCTTCGCCGAAAAAGCCGCCGACACTATCTTGTAGTTATCATCGCTGTAAGGCATATTTTTTCTCCTTTACTTGTTGCCGTCGTTTCCATGACCGCGCGCGATCGCAAGATCGAAAAATTCGTCAAGGTCGAAGCCCGGATCGGCCTTGTTCTTTTTTTGCTTCTTTTGAGTCTTGTTTTTGTGTTCTGTCTTCTGCGCGTCGGCCTGCTCCGCGCTCGATATGCCCGCCTCGTGCCAATTTTTAAGTATCGCGTTCGCGTATGCGAGCGTCGGACGCTCCGTGTTCGCAACCGTTTCCTCATACGCGCGGCGGATCATATCCTCCGACATATTCCATTTCAGCGTCCAGTTCGATATGTACTCCCTCTCTCTCGGGACGAGCGCTCGCTCGCCGAGCCCGAAAAGCTGCCGAACGAGATATTCGGTGCCTTGGCGTTTTGTCTCATCCGCCAGATACTGTTCGAGCGCCGATATCGTGCGGATGCCGTCGTCGTAAAGCGCGATGGCTTTTTTCTCGATAAAGCGGAGCGTTATACGCTCTCGCTTTGCGTAATGCGAGCAAAGCAGGATGATGTACTCGGGATCGAGCCCGAGATCGCGCCGCATATATATAACCGAGCTCGCGTCGGCGTGCGTGAATACGCGGCTTTCGAGTATCTCGCGGCACTTGTTTATAAGGCTGTCTATCGTCCCGTCTTCGTCGCATATCTGCGAGATCTCGTCGCCCGTATATACGCGCGGCGCTTCGTCGGATGGCGACGACTTGTACTTCTTTTGAGCCGCGTCCTCGATGACGCCCGCGCCGCGCCAAAACGAAAGCGTGCGCGCCGTTTCTTCTTTTGATATTTTGCAGGTCGACGACAGTTCGTCCTCATCGACTATGCCGCTCGCTATCGCGACTATGACGCGCAGATCCGCTTCCGTCGCTTCGCCTATTTTTCGGCTCACCTCTCCCGGCAGGGAAACGACCGACGAACCGTATTTCAACTTGATCATATACACACCTCAAAAGCTCTTATTTTCTCGATGATTTATTAGTAAAATTGCGTTTCATTATTTTACATTTTTTTACACAAATGTCATACGGAAAACGACTTTATAACAGCGTTTTCCACATCAAACTGTGCAAAAAATCCGATTTGTTATCCACATTATCAACACGGTTTTCCACAAAAATGAGCCGTTTTTTTCTTGTTTTGGCTATGTTTTGACACTTTTTTCATTTTTTTCGACATTTTTCGTTTCCACAAAATGTGGAAAATATTTTTATTGGATATTATAAAAAATTATACATTTGTATGCTGAAAAATGTCGAAAAATATGCAACAAAAATTCGCCGTTAATTTTATAGGATCCGATGAATTTTTCCGTCAAATATCCGCCGTCGCGGACGCGTTCAGTCCCGTGTCCGAAAAGTTTTCCGCCACATATTCAAAGTACGCCGCGCTGCCTATCATCGCGGCGTTGTCGCCGCAGTATTTGAGCTCCGGCATGTACAGCGCGACGCCCCTCTCGCGGCAGAATTTTTCGAGCGCCGCGCGCAGATGCGAATTCGCCGCAACGCCGCCCGCGAGCGCGATCTTGTCGAGTTCCGGATATCTTTTCAGTGCATCGTCGAGTTTTTTTATGACAGACGACACCGCCGCTTCGACAAAGCTCGCGGCGACGTCCTCGCGTGATATCCGCTCCCCTTTTTGCTCGGCGGAATTTATGTAGTTCAACACCGCCGTCTTTATACCGGAAAATGAAAAATCGAGCGTATCGTCGTGTATCGCCGCGCTCGGCAGCTTTATACACGGCGTGCCCTTATATGCGAGTCTGTCAAGTTCCGCGCCGCCTGGATAATTAATTCCGAGCACGCGCGCGACCTTGTCGAACGCTTCGCCGAGCGCGTCGTCGCGCGTCCCGCCTATCACCTGCATATCGCGGTAGTCGGATACTTTTATAATAGATGTATGCCCGCCCGACGCGACGAGCGCGAGGAACGGCGGTTTTAAGTCTTTATGTGTGATGTAGTTCGCCGCTATATGTCCGCGTATATGGTTGACCGCTATGAGCGGTTTTTTATTTGAGTACGCGAGCGCCTTTGCAAAATTCACGCCGACAAGCAGCGCTCCGATGAGTCCCGGCTCCGCCGTAACGGCGACGGCGTCGATGTCATCGATTTTGCACGCCGCTTCTTCAAGCGCGTCATACGTTATCTTCGACACCGCTTCGGCATGCGCGCGGCTCGCTATCTCCGGCACCACTCCGCCGTAGCGCGCGTGTATATCTATTTGCGACGCGACGATGTTTGACAGAACGGTCGCCTTGCCGTCGCCGTCAAAAGCGAGCACCGCCGCCGACGTTTCGTCGCAGGAACTTTCAATGCTGAGTATCTTCATTTCTGTCGTCTTTCTTCAAATAATAATTATAAAGCAGCGCGTCCTCACGAGGCGCGCGGTAGTAGTTTTTCCTCTCGCCTGCGCGAACGAACCCGACGCTTTCATACAGAGCTATCGCCGCCGTATTCGACGCGCGCACTTCAAGATATATCGCGTCATAGCCGCGCCGCACCGCCTCCGCAGCAAGTCCGCAAACGAGCGCCCGTCCCGCGCCGCCGCGACGAAGATCCTGTTCAACTGCGATGTTGCAAAGCTCGCCGGCGTCAACCGTTCCCTTCATCAGCGCATAACCGGCAAAAGAGCCGTCAAGCGTTGCGACAAGGAGATCCGAACCTTCGTCGAACAACTCATTCCTTATCGCCGTTTCGCTCCACGGGATCGAATAGCATCTTTGCCAAAGCGATAAAACGGCGGCGAGGTCCGCCTCTGTCGCACGTCTTATTTCGATCTCCATTTTGAACCGTCCGGACAAAGCAATTTTTCTATCTCGCGGCACAAAGCGTAAAAGCATTCGTCATACGAGTCCGCATCATAGTCCGCGGGCGGACTTATGCCGATGTCAAAAGTCGTTATTTTGTCGGCAAATTCGGGAAACCTCATTCTTATTTCGTCAGCGTGCTTCGATGTGACGCCGACGACGACGTCGCTTTCGCGTATAAGCTCGATAGTCAGCGGCTTTGACACCTGCGCGCGCAGTTTCTTTTCGTCATATCCGTTCCTGATGAGCGCCGCTTTGGCATCGTATATCATCGGGCGTCCGTACGATGCGTAAAGCCCCGCCGAGTCCGCATGATGGTCGCTCCCGTACACCTCGTTTACTATTGCCTGCGCCATTTGAGAGCGGCAAACGTTGAGGTCACAGACAAACAACAAATTTTTCATGCTGTTCATTTTTTTGGCAATTTCTCCACCGAATCGGCAACGGCGGAGATGTAATCGTTCTCGAAAAGTTCGATCATTCCCCTGTCGCAAAGCGCCGCAAGTTTAGAATCGAGCGGTATCTTCGCAAGCACGGGGAGAGAGTATTTTTCGGCGATCTCGTCTACTCCGCTCTCGCCGAATATCTTGATCTCCTTGCCGCAGTCGGGGCATTTGACATAGCTCATATTTTCGACGACGCCGAGTATCGGTATATTCATCAGCTTAGCCATATTCACGGCTTTTGAAACTATCATCGACACAAGCTCCTGCGGGCTTGTAACGATGATTATACCGTCGAGCGGTATCGACTGGAACACCGTAAGCGGAACGTCTCCCGTCCCGGGCGGGCAGTCTATCACCATCGTGTCGACAGAGCCCCAAACGACGTCCGTCCAGAACTGTTTTACAGTCCCGGCGATGACAGGTCCGCGCCATACGACGGGCGACGATATATCTTCGAGGAGCAAATTTATGCTCATGACTTCCAGCCCCGTTTTCGTTTCCATCGGCATTATGCCGCCGAGCGGAGCGCCTTCGCACAGCCCGGTGAGCCCGAACGCCTTCGGTATCGACGGGCCTGTTATGTCGGCGTCGAGCACTGCGACCTTCTCGTCGCGGCGAGAAAGCTCGACGGCGAGAAGCGATGAAACGAGCGATTTGCCGACGCCTCCCTTTCCGCTGACAACGCCGATGACTTTGCCGACTTTGCTGTACTGATTCAGTTTTTCATACGTGGGTGCCTGTCCTTTCGATGAGCACGACTGAGAACAGGAAGAGCAATCGTGAGTGCATTCGCTCTGCACGTCTTTTTCTTTTTCTGACATTGTATTTTCCCTTTTGTTTGCTGTATTTTTTGATATTATACCGATGTATAATATCCGTTTTTCATTTGTGCTTACGTCAAATTGAAGCCGAAATAATCTTTTGCGTTGTTGTAGCAGATATCGCACACCATCTGCGCGAGCGTGTCGATGTCGAGCGGGTATTCTCCGCGTTCGACGTATCCGCCTATCACGCTGCAAAGTATCCTTCTGAAATATTCATGGCGCGTGTACGAGAGGAAGCTGCGCGAGTCGGTGAGCATTCCGATGAATTTTGCCAAAGACGAAAGGTTCGCAAGATTTTCGAGCTGCGCTTTCATTCCGTTTTTGTTGTCGTTGAACCACCACGCCGAACCGTGCTGTATCTTCATCGGGTTGTTCAGCCCCTCGCACTCGTCGCTGGTGTACTGGAAGCATCCGATAAGCGTCGCAAGCGCGGCGTTGTCCGTCGGATCTATCGAATACAGAACGGTCTTCGGAAGCGAGCCCTCGACGTTAAGTGCGTCGAGCATATCGGCGAGCGAGCGGATCGAAAACGAGCCTATCGTATCGTATCCGCTGTCGGCGCCGAGCTTTGAGAACATGACGGAGTTTCTGTTTCTCATGACGCCGGCGTGTATCTGCATCACCCAGCCGAGCTTCGTGTATTCGTGAGCGAGCACGCGTATGAGCGCCGAGCGGTATGCGAGCGCCATATCGTCCGGTATCTTGTCGCCCGACATCGCGCGCTTGAACGATATGTCGGCGATAGACACAGCCTGAGATATCGAGAGCGAGTTATCGAACAGCACCTCATAGTCCATTCCGTGATCGGCGGTGCGGCATCCGAGCGCGTCAAAGTACGCGATCCTCGAAACGAGCACGTCGCAGAGCGTTACAAAATCTGTTATATTGATGCCGCATACGTCGGAGAGACGCGCTATGTAATCCCTGAACGTGTCTTTCTGGATCTTCATAGCATTGTCCGGTCTGAATGCGGGAAGCACCTTCGTTTTAAACGACGCGTCCTCGCGGAGCTTGATGTGATATTCCAGCGAGTCGGCGGGGTCGTCGGTCGTGCAGATGAGCGCGACGTTCGATCTTTCGATTATGCCGCGCGCGCCCATATCGGGACGGGCGAGTTTTTCCTTGGTCAGATCCCATATTTCCTTGCACGTGGCGGGAGAAATGATGCCGTCATAGCCGAAGTATCTTTTCAGTTCGAGATGCGACCAATGATACAGCGGATTGCCTATGAGCTGCGGAATGGCGGCGCAGAATGCCTCAAATTTCTCGTAATCGGAAGCGTCGCCCGTAATAACGCGCTCGTTGAGTCCGCAAGAGCGCATCGCGCGCCATTTGTAATGGTCGCCGCCGAGCCAAAGCTCCGTTATGTTTTCATATTTCTTGTCTTCATATATCTCCGCCGCGCTGACGTGGCAGTGATAGTCGATGATTGGCATATTCTCCGCATAATTGTGATAGAGCACCTCGGCAACATCGTTTTCAAGCAAGAAATCATCGCTAAGAAATTCCTTCATGATCATTCTCCTTATGTATTATTTTTTCCCTTTGCAAAAGATGATATTATGGGATTTTAAATAATTATACATCAAACTATTTACAAATGCAAGATTTTATTATATAATCTAACTGTAAATTAACCGAAATTTTCATCGAAAGGCATTAAAATGACAGATTTGTTAAAAAAATTATATCTCTACGGCATTCTTCCGGTAGCGACGGTGAGCGATGAAAACGACGCCGTACCTCTCGCAAACGCGCTCAAAAAAGGCGGCGTCGGCATCATAGAAGTCACATTCCGCACATCTGCCGCCGCAAAAGCGATAAGTCTCATCAGGGAAAATTGCCCCGATGTCATCATCGGCGCCGGGACGGTCCTGACAAAGGAGCAGGTCGACGAAGCCGTTTCTGCGGGCGCGAGCTTCATCGTTTCGCCGGGGTTCAATCCCGAAACGGTCAAATACTGCATATCGAAAAACATACCTATTATCCCCGGATGCGTCACAGGCGGCGAAATGGAGCAGGCGATGGCGCTCGGACTAAACACCGTCAAGTTCTTCCCTTCCGAAGCGATGGGCGGCGTCGGATATCTCAAAGCCGTGTCGGCGCCGTATAAAAATCTCCGTTTCGTTCCGACGGGCGGCATCGACAAAAACAACATCTCATCATATCTTGCACTGCCGTGCGTCGCGGCGTGCGGCGGCAGCTTCATGGTAAGCAAGGTGCTTATCGAAAGCAAAAATTTCGATGAGATAACGCGCCTTACCGCCGAGGCTGTGAAAACCGTGCTCGGACTTGAAATACGCCACGTCGGCGTCAATTGCAAAAGTGCCGACGAGGCGGAAAACACCGCGGCGGACCTCGGCAAATTCTTCGGCGCGCCGCTCGACGACCGCGGCGGAGCGATATACGTCGGATCGTCTTTTGAAGTGATGAAGTCCCCTTACCGCGGGAAAAACGGCCACATCGCAGTGGCGACAAGTTCGCCCGACAGAGCGAGATTTTACCTCGAAAATCGCGGATTTGAGTTTGATGAAAGCACCGCGAGCTACACATCCGACGGAAAGCTCAAAGTCATTTATACGAAAAACGATATCGGCGGATTTGCCTTGCATTTGCTGCAAAAATGATGTTTTATACTGATGTATAAAACGATTATACAATTGTATAATTTATGAAAATCGGGCGTTTCGTCCGATTTTTTTCTTTGCTTTGTATAAGAAAACCCGGCGTTGATCAACGCCGGGCCTAAAAAGTTCTTGACTACAACAAATCGGTAAATTTATTTGCTTATTCCATTCAGAATTTATTGCACTTCTCTTGACAATTCATCATCCGCAGAAGTTGTATTCGCCGCACGGCAGTTCGATGAAAAACTCGTTTCCGCCGTCGCCGTCCGCAAAGCCGTTTGAATATATTTCCTCAATAGCTCTGCCGTCCTCTTTGAGAACACCGACAAGCGTTTTCGGCAGGTGCAGCGTCGCGCTGCACCCGAACGGCGCTTTGATATTTACGCTCGTTTGTCCGTCGCGCTTCGAAAAATAGCATTTGACTTCGCCGTACATGCTTTCGTGTACCGACATCGCGCTTTCAAGCCCCGCGCTTATCGCCGGGCGAAGTATGATGTGCTTAAATCCCGGCTCGTTTTCGTCCGGCGATATGCCGCCGACGTATCATGAACGCGGAAAGGTCGGAGAACATGTGGTGATTGTGCGAGCCGGTGCCGTTCCAGCACTCCCAAAGCGTCGTCGCGCCGCAGTCGATCCAGCGCTGACATCCGGGGAACGTGCGCTGAGCGATCATCTTGTATCCGACGTCGTTTCTGCCCGCCGCGCCGAGCGAGTGCATGACGAATTTGTTGCCCAGCACTCCGAAATCGAGATGCCAGTCGTTGCGCTCTATCTGGCTGACGAGCTTGTTTATAAGGCCGTCGTACTCGTCGGGCTCGTAAAGCCCGAAGTACAGCATAACGCCTGTCGCCGTCTGGCAGTCGCCCTTGACGGTGAACGTCTCTTTGTCAAAGAATTTTTCGCGCCAGACTGTCCTTATCCGCGCCGCAAGGTCGGAATAATACTCGACGTCGTCGTCTTTGCCGAGCAGTTTTGCTATTTTGACGACCGTCTTTGCGGCATTATAGAAAAATCCGGTGTCGCTCACTTCAACGGGGCATTTGTAAGAGCTCATATTGACCGAAAGCGCCGGTCCCTCGAACGGCGGGCACCAGTCGCCCGTGCCGTAACGGAGCGTCAAGTCGTCCGTCATGCTCTCCATAAAGTCGCAGTTGCGGCGGATTGAGTCGTAGTTGATTTTCAGTATATCGACGTCGCCCTCGTAAAGATAGATGTTGTACGGCACTGTTATCAGCGCGCTCGACCAGTCCGGCCCCATGAGGCCGTAATAGCCCCAGCCCGTCGACGGCACAACGCACGGTATCTGCCCCGCCGGGCGCTGAGACGTGCGCATGTCCTCGCTCCATTTCGAAAGGAACGAGCTTGCGCCGAAGTTTATCAGCATCTGCTCGCAGGAAAGCGCCGTGTCTCCCGTCCAGCCGTTTTTCTCGCGGTGCGGACAGTCAGTCGGAATGGAGTGCATATTCGATATCGTCGACCAGCGGCAGAGGTGCTGCACCTTGTTGAGCAGTTCGTCGGAGCAGGAGAACATCCCCGCGTTGCCGACGTCGGTACATACGCATATAGCCGTTATGTCGCTCTCCGACGGCTCGTAGTCGATGCCCGAGATCTCGACGTACTGGAAGCCGTGGTAGACAAATATCGGCTGCCACCTTTCTTCGTCGTCGCTCTTTTTGATGTATTTGTCGGTCTGGAAACCGTGCGAGCGCGTCATTCCGCCCATTTGCATATCGAGCTCGCCGTTTTCTTTGAGCATATCGGAATGGCGCATCGTTATCTCGGTGTCCTTTTTTCCGCGCAGGACATAACTGCAAAAGCCTGCCATGTTCTGCGGAAATTCTATGATGTAACCGTTCTCGCTTTTGCGAATTTTGCTCGGTGAGAAAGTCTTGTAAACTCGTATCGGCGGCATTTCCATGGCTTCGAGCACGCCGCCCGGGCTCTTCATTATCTTCGTGCCGTTCCACGCGCCGTCGTCATATCCCGCGTTTTTGTAATCGCCCAGTTCCAGCCGCGCGTCGTAATGCTCGCCGTTGCGTATGCCGTTGAATATTATCGGGCCCTTCGAGGAGCGCCACGACGTATCGGAAACTATCTTTTCGGTCGTGCCGTCGTCATATATTATTTTCAGTTCGCATATCATTTTCGGCCAGTGGCGCCACGACGCAGCGCGCGTGTTCCACGGATCCTCCGCAAAGCAATTGTACCAGCCGTTGCCCAGCACGGCGGAGATCACATTTTCACCGACGGTTAGTTTGTCGGCGACGTCGTATGTGAGATACATATCGGTCTTTGAAAATTCGGTAAACGCGGGCGAAAGCAAGTCGTCGCCCGTCTTTTTGCCGTTGATGAAGCTTTCAAAATACCCGAGGCCGCATATCGACAAAAACGCCTCCTTGGCGGGCTTTTCGAGAGAGAAGCTCTTTCGCAGATACACCGCGCCGAACGCGTCGCCCTCGCGTATGACGTGCTTGCCGCTTATCCATTTGCCTTCCCAGCGCTCGCCGAGTTTTCCCGTGACGAACGTGCTCTCGGCTGACGCCGTATCGCCCGCGACGCTTTCGACGTCGACGGTAAAGTAGTAGCGGTGAACAGGCAAAAGCGGCTCTCCGTCATATTTGATAAAGAGGCTCTGCTCGCCGTCGACTGTTCCGGTGTCCCACACGGGCGCGTCTTTTTCCTTTGATGAATACAGACGTATTCTATAATTTTTCTGGCTGTCGCCTTTTCTGTCGGACTCTATTTTGTACGAGAAACGCGGCGTTTTGTCAACTCCGCACTGCTCTTCGAGATAATTTACCGTAAGACCGTATAATTTCATATTTCACCGCTCCTTGACGTTTGTTTACTGTTTTATTCTATCACTTGCGCGTGAAAAAATCAATATGTTTTTGTCTCGCGCAGCAACGGCTTTCACGCTTTTCTTTCGCGCTGAAAGAAAAGGAGAACTTTTTTCCCGCGCCGCGCGCGAAAGGCTCCCTTGTGCAAAGGGAGCTGTCGCGGAGCGACTGAGGGATTGTCCTTTCCCGTGCAACACGGGAATTTTGCTCTTTTCTTTCGGGAGCGAAAGAAAAGGAGCACAAAAGAAAGCTCTTGCCGTTTTCTCTGCGTCGGCGATTCCGTGTCGCTGCTGTTGCGGTAAACCGCAACAGGTCGACATATCGCCGAGGTCGTTTGCTGATAAAACCGCGAGCACGCGGCATAGTGCGAACATATCGCCCCACGGGCGATTTATTTTGTAC
>CAJONA010000045.1 GCA_905235755.1 uncultured Clostridia bacterium | reverse complement strand
GATTGCTTTTACACCTCATCCGTCGGCTTCGCCGCCACCTTCCCCCACTGGGGAAGGCAAAAAAACACCCTCTCGGATTTTGCTCCGAGAGGGGGGTGATGATGTTTTGATTTTCGGAATGTACGATTTTATAATCATCAATTGTTGGTGTTGGTAAGTTCTACAGTAGTACCGTTATACGATTCAACACCTGTTCCAGTCCCAGAATTATTTGTAACATACCAATAGTTCAGTTCTTTTCCGCGACTTTTCATAGTTATATTGTTGACAATAGGAGCAGGGCCGGTAAGCGTTAATTTCGCAGTATTGTTGCCGTTGCCTAGTGTTGTACGTCCGGTGATTATTCCAATAAGACCTTCGCTTCCGGTGTCATATGCTTCAGCATAACAGTTTGTTGCAGTATTTGAACCATCAAACTTAATTTCTAAGGTATTATTAGCAAAAATAGGGTTGCTGTGTCCGACATAAATCGCAACCCCCTTTTTACCCTTTACGGTGCAGTTTTCAACAGTAGTATTTTTAAAGGTTACAGTACCGGTTGATTGTGTTGTACTATTTTCAATGACTGCCTGACCCACAAATACAGCCGAAGCTTTTACTTTTTCACTTCCAAAATAACTGTCTTTGATTTTTACATTCTCGAATGTTATATTAGAATTTGTTGCATAACCTACGATAGCGGCACCATATTCCGATGTTATCCCCGCACTGTTGTTTGAACTTTCGGCAAACCCGGTAGCGTTGCAAATTCCACTCAACGTGTATCCATTGCCATTAAGTGTAAAGTTTGCATCTTTGAGATTAATGTTGAAAGATGCGCCGCCTAAATCAATATCATTTGTTAAATTTATGACAATATTACCTTTTAACTGTTTTATACCACTAGTAATCCCGCTTTCGAAATTGCAACCTTCAAGGACTCCCGTTCTGCCTTCTGTTATATCTTTTAAGTCACTGACAAGTTTTGCCAATTGCCCTCCTGTTGAAATGTTTATGGTTGCTGTACCGTCGTCTACCGTCGGAGTACCATATGACTCTTTTTCAATGTCATCTGTCAATGAGAACCATTGTCCTTGTTTTGTATAATCTTCCGGGAAAATCACATCATATTTTTTGGACGTTGTGTTGTATTCGGCATATATAATTCTATTTGCCGCCATATCCCAGAAGTAGTAGCGCCCTGATACCATCGGTTTGTAGTTCTTCGCGGTCATTCCTCCGTTTTCAAAAGCCGTGTAAACGTCAATTATGGTTTTGCCTTCCGTAATTTCGTTTATAGCCAAATAAGTATTCATTTGTCTGACCGCTTGGATGTCTGCGGATTCGTTCGCTCTTCTGATAAGGTTCGAGAACGTCGGGATAAGCACCGCCGCGAGGATCGCTATAATAGCGATGACGATGACAAGCTCTACGATTGTAAAGCCCTTTTTTGTTTGTGTTTTCATATTTTTCTCCTTAAATGTAAAATTTGACTTTTGTCAGTCCAATATTACAATACTATAGTATTGCTGTTTTGTCAAGTAAAAACGGTAAAAAAGTATTAGAATATTTTACTTTTTTTGATAAAAGGAGGAAAAATGCCAATTACAAGTATATTGAGCGAAAGAATACGGCTTCTGAGAGAAGCGAATGGAATGACTCAGGTCGATCTTGCAAAGGATCTTTTCGTTTCAAAGCAATCTGTTTCCAACTGGGAAAACGACAATATTCTGCCATCGGTCGAAATGCTCATAAAGATAGCAGACAGATTCGGCGTTACGACCGATTATTTGCTCGGCAGAGAACAAGCGCCGCGTCTCTCGGTCGACGGGCTGCCGATGTCGATGGCTGAACATTTGAACACCGTTATAATAGATTTAAGGAACGCTTTATGCGGCGAATCGGAGGAGGAAGGCGAAGAGCCGCCCGAAAAACCGGCTGAAACGTAAAAAAAACAAGCCCGTGCGGGCTTGTTTTTTTCATATTTTTAATTTGTCGCGGTACTTTTTAAGCAGGTAAAACAATCCCGTGCCGAGCACGCCGCACGCGATGATCTCGCCGAGCGCGACCCACGCCGCGTGATAAATAAGCGTTCCTTCAAGGTGAAACGCATATACGAGAACAAACGGTATTATTATCGTGTTTGCGAGTATCGGCGGAATGGACGCGATAAATCCGGACCATTTGAATTTAAGCGCGATCTCGCGCAGCAAATACGTTCCGACTGCGCCGATAAGCGTTGCAAGCGAGCCGAACACAATATCAAATATGCTTGCTTGCGTAAACCAATTTGCAAGTGCGCATCCAATAAAAAGTCCGGGTATCGCCGCCGGAGTAAACGCCGCCATAACGCACAGCGCCTCAGAAAACCTTACTTGCGGCGAATACGATGCGAGTGGTCCGCTGGCAACGGTTAAAACCACATAAAGCGCCGCGATGACGGCGCCCTGAGTAATAAACAAAAGTTTTTTGTTATTCATTTTTATTCTCCCTTAGTTTTGTTTTTTCGCCTTTCGGCTCGGTGAGGATGGTTTCGAACTCACCGACAAGTATAATAGCACAAAAACGCGCCGCTGTCAACAAGCGGCGCGCCGTATTTTTGAATTTTTACGCATTTTTAACGATATTTTGCAGTTTATCGAAGTTTTCCTCCATAAGCTCGACCATTCGCATCTGCGTGTGCGCTCTGTCGAGGTTCTGCCCCGCACGGCTCGTGTGAAAATACGTGTCGCCGTCAAGATAGTCGGTCAGAAATCTCATTCCGCATTCGTACGTCATCAGTATGGCGCCCCAAAGCAGATTTTCGCGCTCGATAGGCGTTATCTTGTCAAATCCCGCAAGATAGCCCTTGACGTAAGCCTCGAAAAGTTCAGTCGAAAAGCCGACAAGGCTGACGTCCGGTTCATCTTCCGCAGCGGTGTTGCATCCGAAGCGGATGCTGTCGCCGAAATCATAGCAGACGCTGCCCGGCATGACTGTGTCGAGATCGACTATCGCCAGCGGCGCGCCCGTGCTTGCGGAAAACAAAATATTGTTGAGCTTCGTATCGTTGTGCGTCACGCGCGTCGGCATCGCGCCGGACTCAAGAAGCGACGTGATCTTCGAGCAGTATTCGCGGCGCGAAAGAAAGAACGCTATTTCTTTTTTCACGTCTTTCGCTCTGCCGCAGACGTCTTTGCCGAGCGACGCTTCGAATTTTCTCATTCTGTCGACGGTGTTATGAAAATTCGGTATTACTTCATAAAGCTCAGTCGCGTCAAAGCCGTCGAGATACGTCGCAAATCTGCCGAAAGCATACGCGCAATTGTAAAAATCATTGGCGCTCTCGACCTGCTGATAGCAGACCGAATCATCGATGAATTTATACATGCGGTACACGCCGTCATCGTCTGTAAGATAGTCCTCGCCGCCTTTTGTCTTGACTATTTCAAGCACTTTTTCGTCGACGTCGGCGGCGGCGACGGCGCTTTTGAGATAATCGGTCACAAGACGGATGTTCCGCATGAGCATATCCGGCCGCGTGAAAAGCGATGTGTTGAGTTTTTGAAGAATGTAATTTTCTTTTTCGCCCGCCGCGACATATGTATAATTTATATGTCCGTTTCCGTACGGCTCTATCCCGAAGATTTCTCCGTCCGTGTCAAAAGCGTTCGCTATGACAATAAGGTCGTTTTCATTCATTCGTTCCACTCCCCGAAAATTTGAATTTTCTTCTGACTTCCGCCGCTTTTCCGCACGTGTACGCTCCCTCGGAGCACGCGCCGGACACGCAGGACGGACCTGCATTTTTAAACAAATTCGGCGCGACTTCGCGCACGAGAGCGAGCATTTTCGTCGCAAGCTCGCGTATCTCCCACTGGGCGCGGTTGCAGCACCTGAGCGAGAAGAAATTATACAGCGAGCGAACGTTCATCGTCATTATTATCTTAGTGTCGCAGGCGTTCGGCAGAACGAAGCGCGCGTCCTCGTTTGCGAGTTTTTCCGCCGCTTTGAGCGCGCTTTTTTCATCCTTGCCCTCGCTCACAAGGCGCGCCTTGTGGCTCTCGATGAGCATACGGCGCAGATTTTCGTAATGCTCCGCGTCCTCCTCCATCGCCTTGATAAATTCCGCTTTTGCCTCGGGTATCGCCTCTATCTCGGGCGGAATGACGTAGTCAAAATCAAGCTTTGAAACATATCTCTGGCTCTGCACCGAGAATGACGCTATGCGATGGCGCGTTAACTGCGCGAGCAGCGCGCGTGAAACGCCCTCGATGCCGAATGTGAACGTCGCGTGCTCGACGGGACTCTCATGTCCGAGGTCGGAGAGCATATTTAAAAAGTCCTCCGTTTTTTCGGGCGTCAGGCCGTCCATAAGCGTCGGAATGTCGCTTTTTGAGTAGCACAGCTTTGCCGCCGCGGCGACTATTTTGTCGGCGTCGGGCGTGTAAGCGATAAGTTTGACTTCCATTTTCCCCTCCTGTTTTTTCAAAGCGTCGTCGCAAGGACCGTCGCGCCGTCCGCAAAAACGGTGAATTTTCCGTATCCCGCGGGCACGAATATGCTCTCGCCGAGCGAAAGTCCGCACCGCTCGCCGCCGTATTCGATATACGCGTTTCCGTCGACGCAAAGCAAGTGAACGAAACTGCTCTCGTCGGCGCAGATCTCTTTTTTACACGAATATTTTTTCACGGTGAAGTATCTGCATTTCGCTATCGCTTCCCCGCCGCTCGTAACGGGAACGCTCGACGGATCGACCGTTTCGATGACGTTCAGCGCGTCATCGATATGAAGCTGCCTGAGCGAGCCGTCGGGCTGACGGCGGTTATAGTCGTAGACTCTGTATGTAATATTCGAGTTTTGCTGTATCTCCGCTATGAGCAATCCGCCGCATATGGCGTGGACGGTGCCCGACGGAATGAAATACGTTTCGCCCTTTTTCACCGGGACGTAATTCATCAGTGTTTCCAGCGTGCCGTTCTCGATAGCAGACTTTATCTGTTCACGATCATAGCGATCCTTCATTCCGTATATTATGTGCGCGCCCTCTTTTGCGTCAACGATGTACCACATCTCCGTTTTGCCGAGATCGGTCGTATGAGCGGCGGCGTATGCGTCGTCGGGGTGCACCTGTATCGACAGGTCCGCCTCTGCGTCGATCAGTTTTATAAGCAGAGGAAAGCGCTCGCCGTTATAGTCTTTGCAGACGGCGTCCGGATTTTCTTTAAGATAATCGGAAAACTTCACGCCGTCGTATTCACCGCCCACGATGACGTTGTCGCCGTCGGTACGGCTCGTCAGTTCCCACGATTCGGCGATCTTGTCGCCTCTGTTTCCTTTATTATATTCGGTAGATAGTCTTGTTCCGCCCCATATTATGCTTTTTAACACGGGGGAAAGTTTTATCGGTTTTTTCACTTTTGTCTCCGTATCATTTTAAAAATTTACTTATGCGTTTGCGAAATGTTCTGAAATACATCCGCGTCACAAGGCCGTACAGTATGTCGACGAGGATAAACATAACGTTCGACAAAACGATATACGCCGCCAAGATGAGCGTGCTGTCCGGGATACTCAGCAGTTCCTTCGCCAAAAAGCCGAAAAGCACAAGTTCGCCGTTGAACAAGGCGAGTTTCAGTATATAGCAAAGTATCGCGCCGATATGCGTTCCGAGCCGTTCGAGATACATCTTCGTTATCGGCAAAAGTCCGAAGAACAGCGAGAAGAACAGCACGGGCAGTTTTTGCGGGAGAACGAGTATCGACAGCACGGTTATCGTCGCGTAGACTCCGAACGCCGATCCGACGCCGAGTTCGATAAGACAAAACAGCACCAAAAACGATGCTATGCAAGCCGAGGATATGTCGATCACTTCAAGCAGTGCTCCGATATACAGTATCACAACTCCGAGCGACGCCATTATAGCCGAAATAGCGATCTTTTTACTCTTTTTCACTTAACAGCACCTTATCAGATCGCCGCCGCACAGCTCGCAGCAGCAGTCCGCGCAAATAAGCCCCTGACAAACGTCGCAGCACGTGCATTCTCCGCCGTTGCCGAAATTGTCGGACGAACGGTTGATGTTTTCATACGCACGTCTGTATTCTTCGTTGCCGGGATCCATATCGCACGCCCTTGCGAAAAATTTCGACGCCTCGAAATACCAGCCGCGTCCCATGAAAACGCAGCCTTTAAGATAGTGCCATTCGGCATTGCGGCGGTCGGACGGTATGGAATTGAGCCTCAGATCGGCTTCATAGAAGTTGTGCTCGTTTATCAGATTTCTTATTTCTATAAAATCAGTGCTCGAATAATCGCCATACGAGGAATTTTGCGAGTTGCCGCCGGAGTGCATATTTTTGAGTATGGCGTCATAAGCCTCGTTTATCTCTTTCATCTTTTCGGAAGCAAGGTCCGACAGCGACGAGTTCGCATAGTTGTCGGGATGATATTTTTTCGCGAGTTCCCTGTATGCTTTTTTTACTTCTTCCTCTGTGGCGTCTCGGGAAACGCCGAGCACTTCATACGGATCTTTCATTTTTCTTCTCCCGTTTGTTTTTTGTGAGTTCTGACGCCAGTGTGTTCCTCATTCCCTTTGTCAAAATGTTTTTTATACAGCCGGCACATTCGCCCGTGTCGGTCGGGCCGAGATCGTACGCCTTCATCGCTTCGACAAGCTCCATCGACAGCACTCCGTCAAGGCCGTTTGCGATAAAATCTCTCGCCTCGCCCGGCGCCATGGCGCAAAGGAAAGGATTGTACGAACCGCTTTTTTCGTCCCGATCAATGTCGCGCGCCGCGTCTGCGAGATATACCCAACGCCCGACGTGTTTTCCGAGTTCGTAAGCCACCGCGGCCTTTTTTTCGTCGAGGTCAAAGGCGAGCGCATAGCCGAGCAGATCGCCGAAAACGTCGGCGACTTCGCTCGGAAACTCGCATTTTTGCTTTTCAAGTTCTGACAGATACGTCGTTTTTTCGCCGATATACTGCCCTATCGCGCGGTATTTTTCGGGTATTTTCGACATCGGTATCTTTGCGAATATCAGCGCCGCTCTCGCAAGCAGACGTTTTAATCCGCGTCCGTCGCGGATGTCGTCGAGTATTTTATAATATGTCATATACGCGCTGACGTAAGCGGAAAATTCGAGCGCGCCGCTGTCGCACATCATCGGTCTTTTTTTCAGCGGATGCGAGTGACAGCGCCTGCTCTTTATCTGCGGGCGTTCCTCGCACAGCCAGATCCGCGTCAGCGCAAAAAAAGTCATGTCAAAACTGAGAGAGGCACACGACACTTCGGTCGTGTGCTTTCCCATCGAGCGGCATAAGCCGCAATATACGCTTTTATAATATTCGTTTTCCCGAACATACAAGTCGGGGACGTACGGTTTTACCGAGCCAAACAAAATATTATGTGAAAATTATTGGAGCGAACTCATCATACTGCGGTAATCGTCGACATATTTCGTAAGGAACGTGTCGGCCATATTGAATTTGGACAAAGCCTCCGTATCCGCAACGATCAGGTCGAGATAATTGTCGACAAGCTTGTCGTATTTTTCATACATGACGTTATCTTCGAAATTCGTGAACAAATTTTCATATTCTTCAAGCTCGTACGCTTTGTCGATGAGCTCGACCTTCTTTATGATATAAACGTACTTCCCGTCGGATATTTCGAGTTTGTCCGTGTATTCTCCGACTTCGAGCTCGCGCACCGCATCCGCAACGGTGTCGTTGTTCACGAGTTCACTCGGATCGGTTACGATCGCGCCGTTTTCGTAGAAATACGTGTAATAGTCATCCGAATAACGCAAAGCGAGTGTCTTGAAATCGCCGCCTGCTTCAAGGCTTTGAAGGATAAGGTCGGGGAGATTTGATTTTTCGTCTACGCCGTCTTCGTCGAGTTCATACGTCTTGAATCCGACTATCTTGACGTCATCATCCATTTCTTTGCCGTCGACTCTGCCGACGTTCTCGATTGTCGTCACGCCGTCTTCGGTCGTGATGAGCAATTTATATTCGGTGTTCGATGAATCGAATCCGACATAATACGTCGTTTCATCCTCGTCCTCGATCGTCTTGACAGCATTGTTCATATCGAGGTAAATATACATATATCCGCTGTAATTTTCGCTGTAATATGTTTCCCTCTCCTCGTCTGTCACGGGATCGACGGCATTTTCACCGGTGTAAAGGTGTTTTATTATGAGATCGGATATTTCGAGAGATTTCACATAATAATCGACATAATCCTGCGCCATATATCCGAAATACATTTTATATGAGCCGGCGCTGCCGTATGATTTATTCATATTGTCGACGCTCACTTTATATTCGGCAAGCGTCTCCTCCGGTATTTCAAGTCCGTAGAGATCGAACAGGTATTTTTCGACAAGCACCGATTTCATATGGTTGTAAACATAGCCGCTGTAATATTCGTCGTATGTCTGATCTTCGTTGACATTCCATTCCCAGATGTAATTTTCCAATGCGCTGCCGTATCCGAA
>CAJONA010000044.1 GCA_905235755.1 uncultured Clostridia bacterium | reverse complement strand
GTTCGGCGCCCAGAACGTCAGCCCCTTGTATATGTCGTAGTCGCCGTATTTCACATGCTGATTGTATTTTGCACGAGCCTCTGTCGAGATGACGTCGCCGATCTCTCCGACAAGCTCGGAATCGAACGTCGCGCCGAGCGCTATCGCGCACGGAAAAACGGTCGCCGTGCCGGCGCGCGCTACGCCGTGCGAGCTCTCGTTCCACCAGTTGTATTCTTTGATGCCGAGCCGCTCTATCGCGGGGGAAGTATAAAGCAATTGAGACGCCTTCTCCTCGACAGTCATTTTCCCCACGAGCGCTTTCGCCGTTTTTCTCGCTTCGGTGTAATTCATACCGCTATTTACCGCCTCTTTAAAAATTATTTTTCGTCTGTCGAGATGACCTTATATCCCGCGCTTGTGACGGCCGAAACGAGCGCTTCGCCTTTTACTCCGTCGCAAACGACGACAGCCGTGCCTTTTGTATGGTCGACATCCGCGGACTTGACGCCTTCGACGGCTTCAAGCGCGCTTTTGACGCGTGCCTGACAATGGCCGCACATCATGCCCTCGATCTTCATCACATATGTTTTATTTGTTTCGCTCATAATTATTTCCCTCGCTTGTTTGTTTTTTTATTTTTCATCCGTTGTCAAATTGCATATTTACTGTAATATGATAACATTATTTTGCCGAAAGGTCAATATAAAACGCGTTTTACCGGCGATATTTTATTTTTTGACGTCAGCTTCTTGACTTAGCGCCGCGCTTATGCTAATATATAGTAAATCAATATAAAATCAAAATAGCACACGGAGGTGCGGTATGAAAGTTGTACTCTTGCAAGATGTAAGGGCTCTCGGAAAAAAGGGCGATATCGTAAACGTGTCCGACGGATACGCGAGAAATTTCCTTTTCAAAAAAGATCTCGCGCTTGAAGCGACGGCGCAGGTTATGAGCGAACTCAAAAGCAAGGATGACGCAAAGCGCCATCAGATAGAAGTCGAAACGCAAAACGCAAAGGACGTCGCAAAAAAGCTCGAGAGTGCGATCGTCAAGATCAAAGCCGTTGCCGGCGCGGACGGCAAGCTGTACGGCGCCGTAACGACAAAAGAAATAGCGGAACAGCTCTCTTTGCAGTACGGAATAGACGTCGACAAGAGAAAGATACAGCTCCCCGAGCCGATCAAAGCGTTCGGCCCGTACACGGTGGACGTTAAGCTTTACACAGAGGTGACGGGTAAAATAAATATCGTCGTCACGGACGCCCCCAAGGAGAATTGAAATGGCGGACATCGAAAGAACGATGCCTTTTGCTCTGGAAGCGGAGCAATCGGTACTCGGCGCGATACTGCTTGATCCCGAAAAGATAAATCAGGTCGCGGAGTTTTTGCGCGAGGACGATTTTTACCTCAGCGAGCACCGCGAGATATTTGCCGCCATGAGGGATCTGTTCGTTCAAAGCAGACAGATAGATGTTGTTACTCTCATCGATATGCTCGTTTCGCGCGGCACGTATGACAGAGAAAACGGAAGCAAATATATACGCGTCATAGCCGACACGGTACCGTCGTCGACAAACCTTAACGACTATATGCAGATAGTCAAGGACAAGTCGACGCTCCGCGCGCTCATCGAGGCGGCGGACGAGATCCGCGAGGACGCTTACGCGGCAAAAGGCGAAGTAAAATATATCGTCGACAATGCCGAGTCGAAAATTTACAATGTATCAAGCGGAAACGAAGTAAAAACGTTCGTTTCCATCGCAGACGCGATAACGCGAACATATTACAACATCCGCGACATAGCGAACGATCCCGCGGCCGCCGCGGGAATGCAGACCGAATACGACTCGCTTGACAACGTGCTTGTCGGCATGGGAAAGGGCGACCTTGTGCTCATCGGCGCGCGTCCCGGCATGGGAAAGACGTCGTTTGCGATGAACATTGCCGCCAACGTGGCGCGGACAACCAAAAAAACCGTCTGCATCTTCTCGCTCGAAATGACGTGCGAACAGCTCGCGTCGAGACTTCTTTCGAGCGAAGCTATGGTCGATTCGAAAAAACTCCGTTCGGGACGTCTTTCGCCTGAGGACTGGAACGCCGTTTCGCAAGCGGCGTCCGAGCTTTCCGAGCTGAAAATGCTCATCGACGACACGACAGGCATCACCGTCACGGCAATGAAGGCGAAGCTCCGCAAGGTCAAAGATCTCGGGCTCGTCGTCGTGGACTATCTGCAGCTCATTCAGGGCGAGCGCCACTCAGACAACAGAGTCCTCGAAGTCGGCGACATATCGCGCGGACTGAAAATGCTCGCAAAAGATCTCGGCGTGCCGGTTATATGCTGCGCACAGCTTTCGCGCGCGAACGAGGGACGTTCGGACAAGCGTCCGATGCTTTCCGACCTGCGCGACTCCGGCGCGATAGAGCAGGACGCCGACGTCGTTATGTTCCTTCACAGCGACGATTACTATAAAAACGAGACGAAAACGCAAAAAGACGCGGAATGTATCATCGCCAAAAACCGTCACGGCGAAACGGGCGTCGTCAAGTTGATATTCCTCGGGCCGTATACGAAGTTTATCGAATACGACAGCGCTCACGGTGAGCCGCAATGAAGAACGTTCAGGCGCTGACGATAAAGGCGCGCCTTGCGACAGAGAAATATCAAATGCGGCCGAAAAGAACTCTCGTCGGTTTTTCCGGCGGTGCGGATTCGACCGCGCTGCTTCATTTTCTTATGTCGCTTTGGGGAAAAGACAATGTCGCGGCGCTTCACGTAAATCACGGCATAAGAGGAGAAGCCGCCGACAGAGACGAGGCGCACTGCCGCCGTTTCTGCGAGTCGGCAGGCGTCGCGTTTTATTCAAAAAAAGTCGACGTCATCGGCGAATGCGGCGGCACGGCCGTCGAGGAAACGGCGAGAAAGCTCCGCTACGCCGCGCTCTGCGATACGGCAAAAGAGATAGGAGCCGACGCCGTCGCGCTGGCGCACACGTCGAGCGACAACGCCGAGACGTTTTTGTTCAATGCTTCGCGCGGATGCGGGATATCGGGGCTCGGGATACCGCCCGTGCGCGATTTTTACGGATTGAAGCTTATCCGCCCGCTCATATACTGCACGCGCGACGACGTGATCGAATATCTCGCCGCAAACTCGCTGTCATACGTAACTGATGAAACGAACGCAGATGAAAAATACTCGCGTAATTTTATAAGAAAAAACATCGTTCCGCCTCTTACAAAGCTGAGCGGCGGAGCGCTGAAAAACATCTCGGCGCTGTCCGACCGCGCACGCGCCGACGAGGATTTTATCGACGGCTTTGCGAGAGATTATATGAATAGCCCCGGCGCGTACTCGCTCGAAAATCTGCGCGCGCTTCACACCGCCGTGCTGTCGCGCGTGATAATGAAGATGGCCGCCGAGGCGGGCGGTTTGACGCCGTCATATGTCAATATCGAAAGCGTCGAAAAACTGATCGCGGGCGGCAAGAACGGCGATATGCTGGCTCTTCCGGGCGGCGTGAGCTTCGCCGTGTGCGACGGCGAACTGCGCTTTTTAAAAAGCGGCGAACAGCCGAGAAAAAACGCGGGCGAATACGTCCGTGACGTAACGAAAAACGGTATAATATCCGATGAATACGGTTTTTCCGTTTCGTTTTCAAAGCCCGATATCGACGGCGACAGATGTTATGAGGCGATCCTGCCGAAAGACGTCGTAAGCTCGCTGAAAATACGCGATCGCCGCGCGGGCGACAAATACCGATACGGCAAAATGACGCGCACGTTAAAGAAACTGACGACAGACGTGCCGTATGACGCGCGCGGTCGCAGGCCGGTGTTTATTTGCGGTGAAAAGATCGTGTGGTATCCCGGATTTGAAGTGTCCGACGAATTTAAAAACGGCGGCGAAAAAATAAAAATTTATTATACAGAAACTGTATTTTGACGGAGGCAAATATGATTAGCGACATTGAAAAGGTACTCCTTTCCGAGGAAGAAATAGAAAAAACGGTGAAAACGCTCGCCGAAAAAATAAGCGCCGATTATGAGGGCAAAAAGCTGCTCCTTCTCGGCATACTGAAAGGCTCCGTCGTGTTTATGGGCGACCTTATGAAGCATCTGACGATCCCGACGCAGATAGATTTTATGCGCGTGTCGTCGTACGGACACGGGACGGTGTCGTCGGGCAGAGTGAATATCGTACTCGACCTGTTCCGCAACGACATCGGCGAGTGCGACATTCTCGTCGTCGAGGATATAATCGACAGCGGCAAGACGCTCTCTTATCTTGTACAGTATCTCAAAAACAAGGGCGCGCGAAGCGTAAAAACGTGCACGATGCTCGACAAGCCGTCGCGCCGCGAGGTAGATTTCACGCCCGATTACGTAGGCGCCAAGATCCCCGACGAGTTCGTCGTCGGGTACGGCCTCGACTACAACGAGGACTACCGCGCCCTGCCGTATATCGGCATACTGAAAAGAGAAGTATACGAGAAATAAAAAAACGCCCGAGGGCGTTTTTTTATTTTAAAAACCCGGCGATGATGTCCGCTTCGCGCTCCGCGAGGGAGCGCATCTTCATCTCGGACTCGGCGAGAGAAGCGCGTATCTTATCGGCGTTTTTCATCAAGGCGTCGAGCGCCTGCCCGACTTTTTCGTATGAGTCGGCGATGCAGTATTCGAGTTTTAAGTCTTTGAGCAGCGACGAGCCCTTTCCGTTTTGCACGGAGATCATCGGGCAGTGCGCCGAGCACGCGCAGATGAGCGAATGCAGCCGCTCCGATAGGACAAATTCCGCGCCGCAAAGCGTCGTATACAGTATGCCGTAATCGGTTATGCCGTTTTCTATCATCAGCGCGCCCGTCTTTTTGGCAAGGCGGCGGCAATATGCGGCGTCCTCGTCGGAGTGCATCGCCGCTATGACAGGTTTCAGATCGTATTTTTCGCTCACGTCGAGAATAAGCTCGCACAGCGTATCAAATCCCTTGACGTCGTTTTTTTTCGGCGTCACGAGGAAATACCCGCCGCGGCTTTTCGGTGTGAAGCCGATTTTCAGCATAAACGCGGGATCGGCGGAAAGGCGCGCGTCGACGCCGTGGCTCATGCAAAACTCGTACGATCCCGTATCCCTCATCGACACGCTCACGGCGTCTTTGAGATACGGCACGACCTTGCGCGATGACGCGGCGCTTATCGGCCCTATTCCGTTAGAGTATACGACGGTTTTGACGCCGAGTCGGCGCGCCGTTTTCAGAATATAAAGGTAGTATGCGAGCGAGCGCTTGCTCGTCGTATCTTGAAGCAGGTTTCCGCTGCCGAATATGAGCACTCCCGCCTCCTTTAATTTTTTGCGAATGGCGATGATGTTGTATTTATTCACGGAACCGACGATATATTCGCGGCTTGTTTTTCGCGGCTTTGCCGACATGACGCACAGCGACGCGTCGGGCACGCGCTGACGGATCGCCAGCACAGTCGAACAGAGCATCGCTCTGTCGCCCGCATTGGCGTAGCCGTAATATCCGCAAATGACGGCGGCAGGCGGAGTTTTCGTTTTGATCTTCGCTATGCGCTCGTACTCTTTTTCGTATATGTCGGTCATATTTTTGACGGTGTAGTGCGAAAGAAGCTCTCTTTGGAGCGAGAGAAGCGAATTTATCTCGTCGTCCGACTTGTCGAGCATACGGAAAATGTCATTTTCGAGCTTTTTTTCGTCGACGGCTTCGGCGGAGCGACAGCACAAATTCGTATTTATCGCAAAATCAAAATTATCGCGCGTAAGCTCGCCGATATGCCCTTCGGAACCGGATATCACCGTCGGCAGAGACGCCGACATAGCTTCCAGAGCCGCGCGCGACGGTCCGACGAACACGTCTGCGGCAGACAGATACGGCCTTACGTCGCTCTGCGCTCCCGCAAAAAACACTATCCGCCGCCCGTAGCGATTGTTTATCTTCGCGCCGATGTCCGAAAGTTCTCTTTGCACGCTCCCGCCTCCGACGAATACAAAGAGCAGGTCATTGCGCTTCCCCGCTGTTTTATCGGCCGCCTCAAGCAGTTTCCGCGCGCAAAGCGACGACGGTCCGTCGAGGCGCGAAACGTGAAGTATTATCTTCTTTTCCTCTGCGCCCAGCGCTTTTCTCATATCGGCGCCGAGCTTTTCATCGCGCGCGAATTTTTTTTGATCGATGCCGTTGGGGACCGTCGTGATGTTCTGCGTTTCGATGCGGTAGCGGCGCAGATAGTACATTATATCCTCGCTGACGGCGAACGTGTGCTCGCCCCAGCGCGAAAGTTTGAGCCAAGGGAATTTAGTCGAAAACATAAAGTGCGCCGTCGTGACGAAACGGATGTCGCGCTTTGAGCACGGCCCCGCGCAAAGAAACGCGGGAATGCGCGCGTGAGCATGGACGATGTCGAACGTCTCGGCGTCGAGGAGTTTTTTTATCCTTATTTTCGAGCGTATGACCGATATGATGTTCTTTCTGTCGAACGGGATCTCGATGTGTTTTACGCCCGCTTCTTCAAGTTCCGGCACGAGCCGACCGCCCGCCGAAACTACCGTTACGTCGTGAGAGCGTTTGACAAGCTCGCGGCAAAGCTCGATTATGTGAGTTTCCGCTCCGCCGATGTCCATTTTCATCGTCGCCATAAGTATTTTCACGCTCTCACCTCCGTTTTTTATTAAAGCGGGCGAGATGATCGCCCGCTTTTATTTTAAAATCATCTGTTTTGTTTAAGCGCTATCGCCGCTTTTGCTTTCGCGGCGAAATTTTCGGGCGACAGTCCATAGTCGCCGAGCAGTTCCGCGCCCTTGCCCGATTTGCCGAAAACATCCTCCACTCCTACGCGCAAAACAGGAGTCGGGCAGCGCCCGCCGAGCAGTTCGCATACCGCGCCGCCGAGTCCGCCGATGACGCTGTGTTCTTCGGTGGTGATGACGGCGCCCGTCTTTTTCGCGGAGGCGACTATCAGGTCGTCGTCGAGCGGCTTTATCGTATGAATGTCGATGACTTCCGCCGAGATGCCTTCGTTTTCAAGCAGTTTTGCCGCTTCGAGCGCCATATATACGGTAAGCCCCGTCGATATTATCGTGACGTCCTTGCCGTCGCGCAGTTTTATGCCCTTGCCTATTTCAAAATTCAGGCTCTCGTCATACAGATACGGGACTGCGAGCCTTCCGAAGCGCATATATACCGGCCCGTTATGGAGTATCGCCGCCTCGACAGCCGCGCGCGACGACACGGCGTCGGCGGGGTTGATGACGACCATTCCCGGTATCACACGCATGAGCGCGATGTCCTCGTTGCACTGATGCGTCGCGCCGTCCTCGCCGACCGAAACGCCGGCATGCGTCGCGCCTATTTTTACGTTGAGATGCGGATAACCTATCGAGTTTCTCACCTGCTCGAACGCTCTGCCCGCCGCGAACATCGCAAACGATGAGACGAACGGTATCTTTCCCGTCGAGGCGAGTCCCGCCGCAACGGACATCATATTGCTTTCGGCAATTCCGCAGTCGAAAAATCTCTCCGGGAATTTCTTTTTGAAAACGCCTGTTTTCGTTGCGGATGCAAGGTCCGCGTCGAGAACGACAATGTCGTATTTTTCTCCGAATTCCGCAAGAGCCGCGCCGTACGCTTCTCTTGTAGCTATTTTATCTGCCATTTTTCCCTCCTTAATCAGCGCCGCCAAGCTCGCTGAGCGCTATGGCGTACTGTTCGTCGTTCGGAGCTTTGCCGTGCCAGTCAACGGCGTTCTCCATATACGAAACGCCGCGGCCCTTTACCGTTTTAGCTATCACGGCCGTCGGTTTATCCTTCGTTTCTTTTGCGGCGTTGACTGCGTTTTCGATCTGATCGTAGTCGTGGCCGTCGATGCATATTACATTCCAGCCGAAAGCGGCGAATTTTTCGTCTATCGGCGTGGGATCGATGACGTCCTGCACCGTGCCGTCGATCTGCAATCCGTTAAAATCGACGAAAGCGCAGAGGTTGTCGAGTTTATAGTGGCGAGCGAACATCGCCGCCTCCCAGACCTGCCCTTCCTCTATCTCGCCGTCGCCGAGTATGGCGTACACTCTGAACGGCTTGTCGGAGAGTTTGGCGGAGAGCGCCATTCCGCACGCGGCGGATATGCCCTGTCCGAGCGATCCCGTCGACATATCGACGCCGGGGATATGCTTCATATCGGGGTGTCCTTGGAGAATGCTCCCGTTTTTACGGAAGGTCGGGAGCAGCGACTTGTCGAAAAATCCCCGCTCCGCGAGGACGGCGTAAAGCGCCGCCGAAGCGTGTCCCTTTGAAAGCACAAAGCGGTCGCGGTCCGCCTTTTGCGGATCTTTCGGATCTATGTTCATCTCCTCAAAATAAAGATAAGACAGTATCTCGGCTATCGAGAGCGCGCCGCCCGGGTGTCCCGCGCCGGCGCTGTGTATCGCCGTAAGCGCGCCGAGACGGATCTGCCGCGCTTTAAATGACTTTTTTTCTTCGTTCATAACAATTATTATCTCCGTTTAAATGTATCTTTTTATAGATTATACCCCAAACATGATTTTTTGTCAATGAATTTGAAAAAAGTCTTGATTTAGTCAAAGTAATATGGTATACTGACACTGCCAAACAAATCGAATATTTACAGCGCATGGGTGTATTTTTATCTTTTTAGGGATATTTTTGCCTTTTTTGCCAATACTATGCTCGTACGAATTTGATAAAATGCAAATTCCATGCGGGTATGGTATTGTACACCTATGCTGTATTGAGGTTTGTTTGGCGACGACCGGAATTTGCGTTTTTGTGCGCTGACTTCGGTCGGCGCACTTTTTATTTTATCAGCAAAGGAGAAAAAACAATATGGAATTGAGCGGAGAAAAATTAACCTCTTATTTGCAAACGGTCGCGGAACTTGAAGCGTCATTAAACGAACAGGAAAAAATAATAAACGAAACGCGAGAAAACGTGGTTTATGAGGAGCCGGAATTGCCTCCGAAGGAAATGGTAAAAGAACCGATCATGCGGGGGAAATATCATGTGAGTTTGTTCAGTGGTAGTGATATAAAATTGAAAAAGATCGTAATAGGAATCATATTAATTCTGTTCGCTGTATACTTTGCATTCATTTCAATTAAGGACTTATTAGATGGAAATCGTATTGCGATTTCGGGTTTAATTATTGTTGTACCTTGTGCTGCTTTTGCACTGTATTTTCTGTGTCGTTACTTTATTTACGAAGTTATTTGGATAGGTATTATTGACGAAATAATTTCTACAATAAGACTTAATAAGGACAGATTGCCGACATACGAAAAAGAACTTGCCGAGTATCACGCAAAAGTTGCGCGCGCAGAGCAAGATTATGCAAGAGCGATGGTCAGCTATCAAAACAGGCTTGATATATCAAAAAAAGCGTTTGACTCTGCAAAAAACATGCTCGCGACGCTTGAAAATACATATTCCGAAACGAAAAGAGCGCTTGAAAAATATTACGGTCTTGACGTAATATTTCCGAAATATCGAAATCTTATCGCTATGTGTACGATCCTCGAATACTTTCAAACGGGACGTTGCGCAGCGCTTTCAGGACCTGACGGAGCGTACAATTTGTACGAATCGGAGGTGCGTCAAAATCTGATCATAAATAAGCTTGACAGAATAATAGACAGTCTTGATCAAATTAAAAACAATCAATTTGTATTGTATCAAGCTTTGGAAAGCATAAACAGAAATACCGCGCAAATGTCCGGCGCTCTTGAAAATATAATGCAATATTCAAAGCAGACGGCGATAAGTGCAAAAGTCACAGCGTATTCTGCAAAGGTTACTGAAAAGAACGCCAAGGCATTGACGGATTACGTGCTGTACAGTTAATGTGCATTGCCTTTTTATATCGTGTACGTCCAAAGGGAGCCATTGCTCCCTTTTCTTTTCCTCTTTTTTCATTTTCCCTCTTTATTTTTTAAAAAATTATGCTATAATTGTATTTGAACTATTATAAATTACAAAACGGAGTGTTTTTATGGAAAGAACGACAGTTTCAGAAATTTTCAAGGACAAAGGATC
>CAJONA010000043.1 GCA_905235755.1 uncultured Clostridia bacterium | reverse complement strand
TTTTTCACTTCCGGCTTGAACTCGACGGATCCTTGCCCGTTTTCGCCGGTAAATTTTGCGGAGCAAAATTTAGAAACCAAAGGAGCGGTGCGACGACGTTTCAGGCGAGGGCAAAATATGTGCGCTTGCGGCTTTATCCGCACTTCACAAGCGGTCAAGCGGCACGCTTGTCTGCTTCTTTTGGTATCTTTTCTTGCAGAAGCAAGAAAAGTACAATCATCTCGCCAATGGGCGAGAAGGAAAAGCACTTTTCTTTCGCTCCCGAAAGAAAAGAGCAAGAATCCCTTCGCGCCGCGGCGCGAGAAAAAACGCGGCGCGCACGGCGCGAAAAAAGTTCACTTTTCTTTCGCGCTGAAAGAAAAAGTACATCTTTCCCGCGATTTTGCGGGAGAAGAAAAATATCACAAAAAAACATCGGAGATAAGTATGAAAAAACTGTTTATCGTGGACGGAAACTCTATAATGAACCGCGCTTTTTACGGTATCAGAGCGCTGAACACCGCCGACGGCTTGCCGACAAACGCCGTTTACGGCACGGCGACGATGCTGCAAAGGCAGCTCGACGCTGTTTCGCCCGATTATTTTGTCGTCGCTTTCGACGTTCACGCTCCGACATTCCGCGTCGCAATGTATCCCGAGTACAAGGCAAACCGCCACGGTATGCCCGACGAACTTCACGCTCAGGTGCCGTACGTCAAGGAATGTCTTGAAAAAATGGGTGCGCATCTTGTTGAAAAATCGGGATACGAGGCGGACGACATACTCGGCACGATGTCGAAAATGGCAGAGGACGAGAATATCGAAACATATATCTTCACGGGCGACCGCGACTCGCTCCAACTCATCTCCGACAAAACGAAAGTCCTGCTTGCGACAAACAGCGACGCGATACTTTTCGACACGCGCGCTTTTATAGAAAAATACGGCGTGGATCCGTCGCAGCTCGTCGATGTCAAGGCGCTCATGGGCGACAGCTCAGACAATATTCCCGGCGTGCGCGGCATAGGCGAAAAGACGGCGTATTCACTCATCGCCGAGTACGGCTCGCTCGACGCGCTTTACGACGGCGTCGAGGACAAGGAGCTGACAAGATCGGTCAAGGAAAAGCTCATCTCCGGCAAGGACAGCGCATATATGTCGCGCGATCTGGCGCGCATAAAACGCGACGTGCCGCTCGATATATCAGTCGCCGACGCGGCGTTTGAAGGATTTAAAAAGGCAGACCTGCGCGCGTTTTTCGAAAAGCTCGAATTTTTTGCGCTAATCAAAAAATTCGGTCTTGACGCCCCCGATGTTCCGAGCAACGAGAGCGCGGAGAAAGCGGTCGTCACGCTCGATGAACTTGACAAAAAGCTCGTTTCTTTCTACCCGGATTTTGAGGCGGAGCGGTACTTTTTCTCCGACGGCGAGCGCGTCGCCGCGTGCGATTTCAACAGCGCTGTGAAATTTTTAAAGACAGCCGAAAAGGTTGTCGTCCACGACAAAAAGACGATCATGCACACGATGCGTGAGCGCGGCTTTGAGGGCGACGTCGTTTGCGACGACGTGATGATAATGGGCTACGTTTTGTCGGCGTCGGAGAACGATTATTCGCTAAAAAAACTCATCTCGCGCACGCTCGTCAAAGAGGCGGCGCGCGGCGAAGAATACGCCGAATATATGCTTGCGCTCTATAAAAATTACTCCGCGCGCTTTGACGAATGCGAGCGCCGACTGTACGGCGAGATCGAACTTCCGCTTTGCGACGTGCTTTTTGAAATGGAAAGATACGGCTTCCTCGTCGATGTGAACGAGCTTGTGAAATTTTCCGACAGGCTCGGCGCTATGCAAAACGAATTGGAACAGCGCATCTTTATGCAGGCGGGCGAGCAGTTCAACATAAATTCGCCGAAACAGCTCGGACATATACTGTTTGAAAAGCTCGGACTGCCGTCGGGCAAAAAGACGAAAACGGGATATTCGACAAACGCCGAGGTGCTTGAACGCTTGCGCCCGTATAACGATATAATAGACGATATCCTCGAATACCGTCAGGTCGGCAAACTGAAAAGCACTTATGCCGACGGGCTTTCACGCGCCGCCGATGAAAACGGACGCGTTCACACGTCGTTCCGTCAGGCGCTGACGGCTACGGGACGCCTTTCGTCTACAGAGCCGAATTTGCAGAATATACCTATAAAAACCGAACTCGGACGCGAATTTCGCCGCTACTTTATAGCCGAAAACGGATACACGCTTGTCGACGCCGACTATTCGCAGATAGAGCTGCGCCTTCTCGCCGCCATCTCGGGCGATGAAAATATGATCGACGCATTCAAATCCGGTTATGACATTCACACGGCGACGGCGATGCGCGTTTTCGGCGTTTCCGCCGATGAGGTCACCGTGCCGCTGCGCAAACGCGCAAAGGCGATAAACTTCGGCATAGTGTACGGCATGGGCGATTTTTCACTTGCGACAGATCTTCACATATCAAAAAGGGAAGCGGCCGACTATATCGAAAGTTATTTTCGCACATATCCGGGCGTCAGAGAATATCTCGACGGCATCGTCCGCAAAGCGCACGAGGATAAGTATGTTACGACGCTGCTTGGCAGAAAGAGATATATTCCGGAGATATCGTCGACGCGCAAGCAGGAGCAGGCGTTCGGCGAGCGCGTGGCGATGAACAGCCCCATTCAGGGTACGGCGGCGGATATAATCAAGCTCGCCATGGTCAACATATCAAAAAGACTGAAAGAAGAAAACCTGAACGCGCGTCTTGTGCTTCAAATCCACGACGAACTTATCATAGAGGCGAAGGACGACTGCGCCGAAAAAGTCAAAGAGATGCTGAAAGAGGAAATGGAAAGCGCCGTCTCGCTGCCCGTGCCGCTGACGGTCGAGATCTCGACAGGAAAAACATGGTACGACGCAAAATAGAATAAAAACCGACAGACCTCCGAATGATAATAAAAAATTCGGAGGTCATTTTATATGAAAACAGCAATAGCTTTGCTTTTTGTCGCGCTCAGCGTAAACGGCGGCGTCAATATGAGCGCGAAGGACGCGCTCATAACGATACTCAATAACGTAGGCAACGACGGCGAGATCGTCGAAACGGTCGACATCGGCGCGGATGACGCTTTCGTTCTCGGTCTGGAAGAGGGCGATTTTGACTTTGTCAACAGCGCCGCCATGACGCTTGAAGCAAGCGCCGACGGAAGCGCGAAAACACTCATCGTCGCCGCCGGCAAAAAGGACGCAAAAAAAATATACGAAAAAATGTGGGAAAATTATGAGTTTCCCGCGTGCGACAACGCCGAAAAGATAATATTTTTGAGATCGGGCAACGTTATCGCGTCTTTTAAGGGAAAAAGCGAGAACGTCGACGCGTATGCGCGCGCTTTCGGCGACATTTACGGCGCCGAAGCTATGAAAATATTGAAAAATCCCGCAAAAAAATAAAAAAATATTGATTTATGAAAACAGATGTGGTACAATTCGATTGAACAGAGTAGGTAGCAGCGCGTCAAGTGCCGAAAATACGGGGAGTTGATTTTCGGACGAAAACTTTTGTTGCGGTGCCGCTTCCGCATCCCACTGTTGACATACGGGTAAAACCTCTTTTGTCGCATCCGATGAGGAAATTCTGTGATAAAGGAGGTATTTTTATGTCAAAAAGAAGTTCCGCGCTTATCAAGCGCATAACGATAACAGCCGTTATGACGGCGATGGCGGTCGTCGTGAAGTGCGTGTTCAAGGTCGCACTGACGATACCGGTGCTCGGAATACAGCTCAGCTTCGGCGGGATATTCACATTTTTTCCCGCTATACTGTTCGGCCCCTTATACGGCGGCGTCGCAAGCGCGCTGACCGATTTTCTCGGCGCCATGATAGCGCCGACCGGTGCATATATTCCGTGGCTGACGCTTACGGCTTTTGCGGGAGGCGTGCTCAAAGGATTTATCTGGATATGGCTGAAAAAGGGAATGACAAAGAAACGCACCGTCATATTGGCGTCCTTGATGCTCGTTTTAGGCATCATCGGCGCGTCATTCACGATCTCGCTCAATGCCGACGGCGTTATGCACGGTATTGCCGCGTCCCAAACCGATCTGCCGACAAGGGACGTTATAGAGCAGATGACCGACGACGGCACGCTGTCTCCGCTTTCACGCGCCGCCGTATCGCTTGCACAATATAATAAAAACACGGAAAAAAATCCGGATAATTACAGAAAATACCTTGCGACCGATATAAATCTGCTCACACTCGGACTTGAAATAACGTCTCTTGTGAGTATCGCCGTTGTGCTTTGCGCATATTTTATCGGGAAAAAGCACGACGACGGCAGAGTAAGTTATCCGAAGATACTTGCGACGATACTCGGATCGGGCATCGTTGTAACTACGATAAATACTTTTATACTTAAAGCGTTTATATCGTCGTATGCGGAGCGCGCCATACTTATCCTATGGGTTCCGCGAGTATGCGAGGAAGTGCTGGTATGCGCCCTGCAAGCGGCTGTCATCTCACTTCTTTACGACGCGCTCGAAAGGACGAAACTTCTCGATAAAATATGAAAGACGCCCGCGCCGCGGGCGTCTTTCTATTTCACATATCCCATTTTGTCGAGCCAGTATATGACGTGCGACGCAAAGCCGTGGCAGAGACTGCCGTTAATATCGACCTTTTCCCAAAGCGTGCCCGTCGTGCGAGCCATATCGAGAAAATATCCGCGGATATTTTCGAGCAGCTTTTCGTCCTCGCCGTATTTTGACATCATTTCGAGCCTGATGTAATTGCCGATGAACATATTTGCCGTGTAGACCTCGCTCCATTTGCCCGTCTTTTCTCTTTCGGGCCCGAAGTCGTCCATAAGTATTTTAAACAGTTCCGGGCGGCTCTCGGGCGTCGCCGTGCCGCAGAAGAACGCGTAATTCTGGCAGCTTTCGGTAAACTGCCCCGAAAGCACGAGTTTTCCGTCCTGCCTTACGGCGTTGTCGCAGTAAAACGGACCGACGTACGAAAGATCGTTCACTGCTTTGTTTATTCGCGCCGCTTTTTCGGAAAGAGCCGTGTCGCCGAACATCCTCGCCGCACATTCAAGCGTCATCGCGTAGAGCATATTGGTGGGGAAGTTTACATCCTGCGTCAGCTCGTTCGACTTCGACCAGTCGACGAACACCCACTGCTCGAGCTTTTCGAGAAGCCCGTATTCGTTCTCGAATTTCTCGAAATAGCCGAGCATTTTGTAAATTTTCGGTTTTGCGAGCGATATAAGCTCGTCGTCGCCCGTCCTTTGATAATATTCTTCGAGCTCGAGCACGTAGAACATATCCCAGTTCGGTATGTATGAGCCGTTGTAGTGATCGCCGGGATAGCACATCGGAAGGACGCCGTCGGGCAGTCCGTCGAACTTGTCGGGGAGCAGGAAATTTTCAAGGAAGTTGTGCTCGATCTCGCTTTTTCCCGTCAGTATCTTTTCCACTCGCGCCGTGAAAAAGCTGTCGCAGAGCCAGCCCGCGCGCTCGCGCGACGGGCAGTCGAGAAACGCCGTGAACGTGTTTTGCCGATACGTTTCGACTGCTGCGTCAAATATCTCGCATAACTCGTCGTCGCCGACGAATTTCCGATCCGTCATATTCGCTCCGAAGAAGCGGGAGCCGAATTTTTCGATCTTTATATCGGAGGCAACGGCATGAATTTTTACGTACTTGCATGTATACGGCTCGAAAGTCGAAAGCGAGTATTTTCCCGCTTTCAGGCGGAAAATGATCGCGCTGTACACTCCCATGCGGCGGAAATTGATGTCGCCGTCATAAAGCATCTCGTCGAAAGTCAAAAGGATCGTCGCGTCCTTGTCGCACGAAACGTCAAATTCAAACGCGCCCGTCGTGTTTTTTTCGAATTCAAGAACGGCGAACTCGCCGCTTTTGACGGTGAGATCGCTCGCCGCTTCATCGACGTCGTGAATTTCTACGGTGTCCACGTTGCGCGTGTATACGGCGGAGCACGTCGTCAGCTCCGACAACTTATATCCGCCGTAGCATTTCCCGGAAACGGGATAATATCTGCGCGGAAGCGTTATCTGTCGGCTCAAATTCATCTCGTGTCCGTGCGAGCCGAAGGCGAATTTCCCGCGGCGGACGATCTTTTTCGCCGTGCGGATAGGGTACAGCGTGTACTCGCATTCGCGTTCGATGTAATTTTTATCGCCGACACATTCAAGCGACACCGTTTCGACGCCCGAAATGTCGGCGTCTTTGAAAAATTTGTCGCTGTCGGCATTCATATTGTATACCTCGCAGAACGTGCGCTGATAGCTGTATCTGTGGACGCGTTCCTCGTGTTCGGTAAATCTTCGGCATATAAAGCCGCTCCGGCCGGTCGCGGCGACGACTTTTCCGCACGAGATTATTTCCGCCGTCAGAAACGACGGTTGATCGAGATGATAAAAACTGCAAACATTGTACCCCGCGACGGTAACGGTGACAATGTTTATCGAATCATTTAAATACTTCGATATATCAAGTTCGTCGACGCGGAAATATCCGTGCGCCGAACGCGCGGGACCGAATGCGACAAAGTCGCCGTTGACTCTGACGACATAAGCGCACGAGCCCGTCAAAGCTATTCGCACGTCGGCGCTCTTTTTTATTTCCGCTCGGAAAACAAGCCAGCGGTTCATCACCGCGGACGTGCCCGTCTCCCATACCGCTTTTGCGGATCTGAATTTGTATTCTTTCACGATCTTGTCACCCTTTTAGCGAAAAAGCCCGCATGTGCGGGCTTTTTTTTGATTTTGATTTATCAGCCGAGTTCTGCGAAATATTTGATAGTACGAACCATCTGGCTTGTGTAGGAGTTCTCGTTGTCGTACCATGAAACGACCTGTACCTGATACGTGTCGTCGTCGATCTTTGCTACCATCGTCTGCGTTGCGTCGAACAGAGAACCGTATGTCATGCCGATAACGTCGGAAGATACGATGGGATCTGTCGTGTAGCCGAACGAAGCGGATTCTTTAGCCTTCATAGCGGCATTGATGCTGTCCTTTGTTACATCTTTGCCTTTTACGACTGCAACGAGTATCGTTGTCGAGCCCGTGGGAACGGGAACACGCTGAGCCGAACCGATGAGTTTGCCGTTGAGTTCGGGGATAACGAGACCGATAGCCTTAGCGGCGCCTGTGGAGTTCGGGACTATATTTACGGCTGCTGCGCGAGCGCGGCGGAGATCGCCTTTGCGGTGCGGGCCGTCGAGGACCATCTGGTCGCCCGTGTATGCGTGAACTGTCGTCATGATACCGCTCTGGATCGGGAATGCGTCGTTGAGAGCTTTCGCCATAGGAGCGAGGCAGTTCGTCGTGCAGGAAGCGGCGGAAATGATGGTATCTTCTTTTGTGAGAGTGCCCTCGTTTACGCTGAATACGACTGTGGGAAGGTCATTGCCCGCGGGAGCGGAGATGACGACTTTCTTTGCGCCTGCGTCGATGTGAGCCTGCGATTTTGCTTTTGAAGTATAGAATCCGGTGCATTCGAGAACGACGTCGACGCCGAGCTCTCCCCAAGGAAGCTCTGCGGCGTTGGGTTTAGCGTAGATAGTGATCTCTTTGCCGTCTACCGTGATGGATCCGGGAACGACGACTGTTTTGCCGTCTTCTGCGAATTCGGGTTCTTTTGACGTTACCGTGTGTCCCTTTGCGACGTAGCTGCCCTGGGACGAGTCGTATTTGAGAAGATGAGCGAGCATAGCGGGGCTTGTGAGGTCGTTGATAGCGACAACTTCATAACCGTCTGCGCCGAACATCTGACGGAACGCAAGGCGTCCTATTCTTCCGAAACCGTTGATTGCAACTTTTACTGACATTTTTATTCCTCCGTAAAGTGAAATATTTGGTGGAAATGATTTTTCCATACGTATCTATTTTAATCCAAAAGAGAAAAATAAACAAGTGTTTTTAAAAAATAATTGCATTTTTTTTAAAAATTCTCCGATAATTACATTTTTTTGATACGCGCGGTGTATGAGAACGATATATTTTGCACAAAATATCCGCGAGAGGAGATGATCACGATTATGAATATGAACAAGCAAACACCCCCGGTAACTCCCGACGAGGAATTGCTCGGCGAAGTTTACAAAAGCGTCACCATGGGCAGCGATTCGATAACTACGCTGATGTCCAAGACGACAGACGCGTCGATGCGCAGCGACCTTACGACTCAGCTCGAAGGGTATCAGAATTTCGCAACAGCGACAAAGACCAAAATGTATGAAAAGAATTTCAAGGTCAAGGAGACGAGCGTTTTCACGAAGATCCCCGCCGAAGTATCGGTGAACATGACGACGATGATGGACAATTCCAACACAAAGATCGCCGAGCTCATGATAAACGGCTCGACAATGGGAGTCATCGGGCTGACGAGAAAGATAAGAGAAACGTCCGGCGCGTCGGAGGACTGCGTCAAGATCGCCAATGACGTCGTGGCTTTTGAAGAAAACAATATAACGAAAATGAAGACGTATCTTTGATAAAAGATCCCGCCGCGGCGGGATCTTTTATTGTTTGCATTTTTTCTTTTTGCCTTTTGGACATACGGATACGCACACGCCGCACACGGCGCCGCGCCCGATGTCTTTGTAAGTTTTCATGTGTTCGGAGCATTTTTCGGCGTCGATGACGCTGTCGCGCGGTGCGCCGACAACGTAGTTTTCGCCCGTTATAGCGCCGGC
>CAJONA010000042.1 GCA_905235755.1 uncultured Clostridia bacterium | reverse complement strand
GAAAACCGATGTATCATTTTCAGCGAATGGCCGATAACGGTCGACGCGAGGTGTCCGATGTGGAACGGCTTGCATATATTCGGCGCGGAGTAATCGAGAACGACTGTTTTGCCGTCGCCGACGTGACTGCGTCCGTATTCGCCGCCTTCGGCGAGTATCTTCGGCGCAAGCGCCTCGTAATACGAATTTGCGATGCGGAAATTGAGATATCCGCCCGCCGTTTCGCACTTTTCGACGCCGTCGCAAGAGAAGCGCTCGGCTATCGCCGCCGCTATCGCGGGAGGCGCTTTTCTCAGCTCTCGGCTGAATTTAAAGCACGGAAACGCAAGGTCGCCCATTTTTGCGTCGGGCGGGTATTCGAGCATCTGCGCGACGTCGTCGTCGCTTGGCAAATTCGCGTCAGGGAATGCGTCTTTGATCGCGGCGAGCAGCGCAGACGATATTTTTTTCTTCAAATTTTTCATAGTAAATGTTCCTGTCTTTAAAAAGTTTACACATAATCCCATTATAACAGAATAATTTTACTACAATTTCAGATTTTTTTCAATAGATATTTTGATATATTTAAAAAATAATATCTCATTACGCTGTATAAACGGGTTGACAACCGATCGATCGTGTGATATAATTCATACAAATCATACTTTTCATACAAAAGGAGCGCATAAAATGAAAAAACCGAAGGGCAAATACGCGTGGTCTGTAAAAGTCGGCGAACGCGGACAGCTCGTAATACCGAAAGAAGCGCGAGAGATATTCAACATCAACCCGGGCGACACGCTGCTCGTGCTCGCCGATGAAAAAAAGGGCATAGCGATACCGCCGAAAGACGCGGTCGCATTTCTGACGGAAAAGATATTCGGCGGAGATATTTCGGGAGAAGACGAAGAATGAGCATACTTGAAGTTTGCAATTTGCGGAAAGAGTACCGTTCGTTTCTGCTTGACGACGTTTCGTTTTCGCTTGAAGAGGGAAAGATAACGGGCTTTATAGGGCGCAACGGCGCGGGGAAAAGCACGACGCTGAAATCTTTGTTCGGATTTGTTCGCCCTGACGGCGGGAGCGTGGAGTTTTTCGGGAAACCTTTTAAGTCAAACGAGGACGAGATCAAACGCAGGACAGGATTTCTTCTCGGCGAGGTTAATTACTATGCCGGCAAAAAAATATCGGCGATAACTCGCGTGACGAAGCCGTTTTTCTCAACATGGGACGACGCGGCATACGAAAAATATTCAAAGATGTTTTCTCTCGACGAAAACAAAAAGCCGTCGGAGCTTTCCGCCGGTATGAAAGTAAAATATTCGCTCGCGCTTGCCCTTTCGCACGGGGCGGAGCTCCTCATCCTCGACGAGCCGACGTCGGGGCTCGATCCGTTTTCGCGCGACGAACTGCTCGAAATATTCGGCGATCTTTGCCGCGAGGGCAAGACGTTGCTTTTTTCGACGCACATCACGTCCGATCTTATGCGGTGCGCCGACAACATAATCTACATCAAAAAAGGCAGGATCATCTACGACGGCGATATGAACGCATACACCGACGGCTATCGCGTAGTGGAATTTGATGAGGCAAACGAATTGCCGCACGAAAAACTCATCGGCGCACGCCGCGAAAAAAGCGGGTATTCCGCGCTTATCCGAGCCGAGGACGTCGACGAAAAAACGCAATGCCGTGCGGCGACGCTCGAAGAGATAATGCTGCACATCGAAAGGGAGGACAAGACGTGATAAATTTGCTGAAAAAAGAATTTTCGCTTGCAATGCACCCGACGGCGCCGATATTCCTCGCACTGTCGGCGATGCTGATAATTCCGAATTATCCTTACTACGTCGTGTTTTTTTACACAGGGCTTGCGATCTTCTTCACCTGTCTTTCGGGCAGGGAAAACAACGACATCTTTTATTCGATGCTGCTGCCCGTGTCAAAGCGCAAGATAGTCGCGGCGCGCTTTATCTATGCCGTCATTCTCGAAACGGCGCAGATAGCTGTCGCCGTGCCGTTCGCACTGATCCGTCAAAGCATGGATATCGGCGGAAACGCCGTCGGCATGGACGCGGGCATATCTCTTTTCGCGCTTTCGCTCCCGATGATGACGCTGTTCAACGCCGTGTTCTTCGGATCGTATTATAAAGACGTAAAGAAGGTCGGCGCGTCGTTTGCAAAGGCGAGCATAGCGATGTTTTTGTATATCGCCGTTGCCGAGATGCTGGCGCATATAATCCCGTTTATGCGCGACGTCCTCGACACGCCCGACACGGAATATGTGCCCGAAAAGCTCATCGTTCTCGCCGTGTGCGTTCTGATATATGCGACGGGGACGTTCTTTGTTTACAGAAAAGCCGCCTCGGACTTCGAAAAGCAGGATATATGAAAAAGAAAACATCGCCCGTGTCAGCCGGCGATGTTTTATGTTTTTTTGTAGGGCGATTATGGAATATTCCGTAGTCATTCATTCGATAAATCTTTCGTCCACGTCATCATTTTTTCTTTTGAAAACGTATTCATCGCCGCCGCAGCCGTCGAGAACGATCTCGTCGTCTGTGTAACGCTTGACGTACCAAATGGCGTTTTTATTTCCGCATTCTCTTAAATTCAGTTTATCCGTCGGAACGTCGGACGATTTCGGCTCGAAAGAGAAGTCCGCGCCAAACGAACAAAATCGCTCGGAATTGTCTTTGTAGTTGCGTATTCTGAAATACTGCCCGATACTGTACATTCCCAAATCGAAAATTGTGTTGTACGACGCTGCGCAATAAATATTTTCATCCTGTCTGTCTATTGAAAAAACATATTCCGTTTTGCTCGTGCAAAGGTAAAAGAAAAACTTTTGTCCTGTTACCTCAAATCTGTCTTGCGAGCGCCACAGTACAAGACAATTCTTTATTCCTGCTTCGCTGACTGTGGGCGGAAGTTTGCCCGATGTGTCGATGCGAAATTTTTCAAGGCGTCGCATATTGTTTTTCGCGATCTTGTCGTATTCCTCACCGAGCGATACCGAGATTTCCGCGTCGTTTGAGATCGTTTTGTCGCCGTATTTGTAGGCATATTTTGTCTTATTTTCCGACAAGTCGCGCTCGCAGATCGCGATAAGTTCCTTCTTGACGGGCGAGCCGGCATAAAATTTTGCCCCGATGATGTTCTTTTCTCTTTTATAATATACGAGCGCGTATTTGACCGTTTCGACGATCGCTGATGTTTTCGAGCGATAAACACCGCAGGTGTACGGGATATTTACGTCGTCAAACGTGCTGATTCCGTCTTTTATTATCGAATCGACGGATACCGAGAAAAGATTGCTTATCATTACGATTTTTGATATTTCGGGGTATGCTTGGTCGAGTTCCCAGCGGGAAACGGTCTGCCTTGTCGTGCCGAGCATTTCTCCGAATTGCTCCTGCGAAAGAGCATTTTCCGTGCGTATTTGCATTATTCTTTGTCCGAGTGTCATTTCGTTTTCCTCCTTGTGTTCGGTAAAAACATCATACAACAAAAATCGCACACAATCAAGCGCACAAAAATTGAAAATTGTCACGCTCTGCGTGACAATTCATCGTGTGAAGGGCTCGCCCTCCGGGAGAGCCGCCGCGAATGCGCCCGAGAGGAACGCGCTCGTCCTCAGGGAGAACAGGCGCGCAAGTTCTCGAAAATAAAGGCTCGCCCTCCGGGAGAGCTCCCGCGGTAGCGGGTGAGAGGGTATTTAATTCTCCCTATCAACCCTTTCTCTTATTGTTTTATCAATCACACTGCACACTCCCTCAAATTTATCGTCAATATCGAAATTGGAAAAGCGCAAAACAAGAATGCCGTATTGTTCAATAACTTTCGATCTTAAATCGTCATATAATTTACCTTCTGCCGAATAATGCTGCGAGCCGTCAAGTTCGATAGCGAGGTGTGCCTTATGACAGTAAAAATCGACAATAAAGTTTTCTATTATTCGCTGTTTATAGATTTTGATCGGATAGTGCCGTAAAAAATCGAACCACAGATGTTTTTCTTGTTTTGTCATTTCGCGGCGCAATTCTTTTGCGTTTTCAAGCAAATTTGAATTTCTTTTTATAGGTTTATTGATCATAATAACCCTCTCCGTCTGCTCCGCAGACACCTCTCCCAAAGGGCGAGGCGACTATATCTCCACCCGTTTCACGCTGTTTTCTCTTTCTTCTTTGAGACATACCGACGCCTGATAGCCGATGATGCCTTGCGTTTCTTTGAAAAACGCGTCTTTTTGAAGCACGCCGCCCTCGTATATCGACGCTTTCCCGCGATGAAAATCGCACTTCAGTGTTGATAGTCCTATGTCAAAACCGCGTCCGCGCATTTTTACATAGCTTTCCCTGAGCGTCCAGAGGCGGCAGAACGCGCGGTTCGGATCTTCGCTCATCATGACGGCGTCCGCTTCGAGCGTAGAGAGAAATCTCGACGATATGTCCATTATTCTGTGCGGCGCCGTGACGTCCTCGATATCCACTCCGCACTCGACGTCGGAAACGGTGCAAATTATCTTAGTGCCGCTGTGAGAGATGTTGAAAAACACCTCGGGATGCGACGACAGGTACAGTTTGCCGAACTCGTTTTTCTCCGTCTTGAATTTTGTTATGCCGCACGCTTCGCGCAGCGCGGCTTTTATTATAAGTCCGCCGGCGAGTATATCCGCCTTTGTGTCGGCAAAACGAGCGCGCGCTATACGTTCTCGGCGGCTCTCGTCGACCTCGCCGAGCCGCTTTTCAATAAGAGCGGCGTCATCTATGAATGCCTTTGTGTCGGCGTAATATGTTTTGCAGAATTTTTCCATATTTTTCCCCCATTTATATACTGAAATGATTTTATCACATATATCCGATTATGTCAATAAAGCAAAAATCGCTAAAATATCAAAAAATTGTAGACAAAACGAGAAAATGCTGATAAAATAAGAAACGAAAAACAACTATCAAGGACGGACATAATGGTAAAAGCGGCAATTTTTGATCTTGACGGCACAATAGCAAACACGCTTGCCGATCTTACGACGGCGATAAATGCCACGCGGAAGTATTACGGGCTCGACGAAGTGGACGAAGAATTCATTTTGAAATTCGTCAACGGAGACACCGTCACATTTATACTCGCGTGTATCCCCGACATTCCGAAAGATGAAATAGAAAACGGCGTCGCCGTTTATAAACGCACATATTCAAAGTGCTATCTTGAAAAAACCAAGCCGTACGACGGCATAAAGGAGTCGCTCGAAGAGCTGAAAAAAAGCGGCATTAAGCTTGCGGTTTTTTCAAACAAGTCTGACGAATACGTAAAAATGATGGCCGACGAGCTTTTCGGCGGCATATTTGACATAACGCTCGGATCGGGTATATTTCCGTCAAAGCCGGCGCCGGATGGCGCGCTCGACATACTCGACCGTTTCGGAGTCTCTTCGGATGAAGCGGTATATATCGGCGACAGCGACGTCGATATAAACACGGCGAAAAACGCGAATATAAAAGCCGTCGGCGTTTCGTGGGGATACAGAGGGCGCGAGTTCCTTGAAAATCTCGGCGGATGCGCCGTCGTTGACACACCGGACGAAATGGCGGCAATAATAAAGTGCGGCGGGTTTTAACGCCGCGCGGCAAACGATAAATAAACTTAAAGGAGATATATCTATGAAAATTCCATTTGAAATCGATTTAAAGGACAAAGTCGTCGTCGTCACGGGCGGCGCGGGAGTGTTGTGCTCCGGATTTTGCCGTGCGCTCGCAAAATGCGGCGCGAAGATAGCTATCCTCGACCTGCACGCCGACGTGGCAAAGAAGCTGGCGAGCGAGATAGTCGCCGACGGCGGCATCGCCGAAGGCTTTGAGGCGAACGTGCTTGACAAAGCGTCGCTCGAAGCGGCGCGCGACGCCGTAGAGGAAACGTTCGGCACTTGTGATATACTTATCAACGGCGCGGGCGGCAACAATCCGCGCGGCACGACGACAAAGGAATACCTTTTCCCCGAGGATCTCGAAAAGGCGCAGAGCGACGTTGTAACGTTCTTTGACCTTGATCCGTCCGGCGTTGAATTCGTATTCAATCTCAATTTCCTCGGCACGCTGCTGCCTACGCAGGTGTTCGCGCGCGACATGGCAAGCAAAAAGGGATGCTCGATAATCAACATTTCGTCTATGAACGCGTTCTGCCCGCTGACAAAGATACCCGCATATTCGGGTGCAAAGGCGGCGGTCTCCAACTTTACGCAGTGGCTCGCAGTGCATTTCTCGAAGGTCGGCATCAGAGTCAACGCGATAGCGCCGGGCTTTTTCGTGACGGCGCAAAATCAGGCGCTCTTGTATAACCCCGACGGCACGCCGACTCCTCGCACCGGCAAGATACTCGCCGCAACGCCGATGGGGCGTTTCGGCACGCCCGACGACCTGACGGGAACGCTCCTCTGGCTCTGCGACGAGGGCGCGTCCGGATTTGTAAACGGCGTCGTGGTGCCTGTCGACGGCGGATTTGCCGCTTATTCGGGAGTATAATATAACTTGGGAGAACAACATTGACTACGAATGAACAAATAGCGCGTCGGCGCACGTTTGCGATAATCTCGCACCCCGACGCGGGCAAGACCACATTGACCGAAAAATTCCTGCTTTACGGCGGCGCGATACAGTCGGCGGGCTCTGTCAAGGGCAAGGCGAGCGACAAGCACGCCGTTTCCGACTGGATGGACATAGAGAAGCAGAGAGGTATTTCGATAACGTCGTCGGCGATGCAGTTCGAATACGAGGGATTTTGCATAAATATCCTCGACACGCCGGGACACCAGGATTTTTCGGAGGATACGTACCGCACGCTTATGGCGGCGGACAGCGCCGTGATGGTCATCGACGCGGCGAAGGGGATCGAGCCGCAGACGCGCAAGCTCTTCAAAGTCTGCGCAATGCGCGGCATACCGATATTTACGTTTATAAACAAGCTCGACCGCGAGGCGCGCGATCCGTTCGACCTTATCGACGAGCTTGAAAAGGAGTTCGGCATAGGGACGTATCCGATGAACTGGCCTATCGGCTGCGGGCGAGACTTCAAAGGCGTTTACGACAGAGAAAAAAGGCGCATCCTTGCGTTTGACGAATTTCACGCGGGCAGAAAAAGGATCGAGAGCATAGACGTCGAGCTTGACGACACTGCGCGGCTCGACGAGCTTATCGGCGAGCGTGCACGCACCGAGCTTTGCGAGCAGGTCGAGCTTCTCGACGCGGCGAGCTTCGATTTCGACATCGACAAGGTGCAGAACGGCAAGCTCTCACCCGTGTTTTTCGGTTCGGCGCTGAACAATTTCGGCGTCGAGGCATTCCTCGAACAGTTCCTGAAACTCACAACTCCGCCGCGCTCTCACAAAGTCGGCGAGCGTGAGCTTTCTCCATTTGACGACGGATTTTCCGCGTTTGTCTTTAAAATTCAGGCGAATATGAACAAGATGCACCGCGACCGCATCGCGTTTATGCGGATCTGCTCGGGAAAATTTGAGCGCGGCAAGGAGTATTTTCACGTCCGCCAGGGCAAGAATATAAAACTCTCCCAGCCGCAGCAGCTCATGGCGCAGGAGCGCGAGATGATATCGGAGGCGTATGCCGGCGACATCATCGGCGTGTTCGATCCGGGCATATTCTCGATAGGCGACACCGTCTGCGACGCGTCGATGAAGATCGAGTTCGACGGCATACCGACGTTCGCGCCGGAGCATTTTGCCGAAGTCGAACAGACGGACTCGATGAAGCGCAAGCAGTTTCAGAAGGGCATGGAGCAGATAGCCGAAGAGGGCGCGATACAGATATTCTTTATGCCGGGGCGCGGCATGGAGCGAGTCGTCGTCGGCGTCGTCGGTATGCTTCAATACGAAGTGCTCGAACACAGAATGAAAACGGAGTATAACGTCGGCTATCGCCAAACGCCGCTCCGCTATCAACTGATAAGATATATCGGCGAGGGAAGTCCCGATCCGTCGACTCTGCGCCTTTCGCGCGACACACTGTGGGTAAAGGACGTAAAGGGCAACGACCTGCTGCTTTTTGAAAGCGAATTCGACATCCGCTGGGCGCTCGAAAACAACAAAACGCTCTCTCTATACGAATTCAATAAATAAAAAAATCCGCGGCTGTGACCGCGGATTTTTTTATGAAAATTTGACGCTTGCCGCCCATTCAAAGATCCTGTCTTGATATTTTGCGGTATCGTTTTGATTAGTGCAAAACTGTATCATCCAAAACGTTTCGCCGTCTTTATACAAAAAGGCACTGTAATGATAATCAGAGTCATTGTTGTATTCAAAATACGTCAAATCGTCCGAATGACTTATCTTGCTTGCATCAATATCGTTGACTTCGATGACGATCTCGCCGTATTCGTCGACGGTGAGATGCTCATAACCGGGTATGTTTGACAGATTTTCTCTTAAAAAGAACACTATCACTTTATTTGAAGCATAGCAGGCGTCAAAACCCGACACCGAGCTGTCGCTCTTGAATTTATCTGTCAGTGTGATGCTCATATTGTACACATTATATTCTTTCGGCGACTCACGCACCTCAGAGGTGAATCCGATCAGAAGTCCAACGCCAAAGCCCAGGACGAGTGCGACGATGAGCACGATTATGCCGATACGCGTTCCTTTTTTGCGCTCTTTGAGCGTCGCTTCATCGGTTACTCCGTCAAAACGAAACGCGTTGCCGCTTGCGGGATTGAACATACAGACGCCGGAAACCGAAACGTCGTCATCTCCGGCAGGCACCGTATACGAGTCGTTGCAATAATTCTTGCTTATTTTGTCGGCGATGACAAAAACTTTTGCTTCCGTGTTGTCTATATCGAAAACGGCTTCTTTTCCGTTTTTGATGTTGCCGAGCTTGCGGCACGGAACGCCGTTTATAGTAAGTTCGCCCGAAATGTGATCTTCGATATATACCTTTAATGTTACCAAGCTTCCGACGAAGCTCTTTCTTCGCAGAATTGTCAGTTTTCTCATGTTTCCTCC
>CAJONA010000041.1 GCA_905235755.1 uncultured Clostridia bacterium | reverse complement strand
CTGCTGTGCAGCACGGCGATCCGGTCGCCGAACCGGTCCGTAAAGCGTCCGACCGTCTGCGGCGTTAAGGAGATCTCGGGGACCAGCACGATCGCCTGCCCGCCGAGCGCAAGACAGTCTCTGTCATCGGCGACTCTACGTTCATCCACTCCGGCGTGACGGGACTTATCAACATCGCGTACAACGCGTCAAATTCGACGGTCATAATCCTTGACAACTCGATAACGGGCATGACGGGCCATCAGCAGAACCCGACGACCGGCTACAACATCAAAGGCGAGCCTGCGCTCGCGGTCGATCTCGAAGCGCTCTGCCACTCGATAGGAATAAAGAGAGTGCGCGTCGTCGATCCGTACGATCTCAAGGCGTGCGAGGACGCGGTGCTCGAAGAGCTCGCCGCGGACGAGCCGTCCGTCATCATCTCCCGCCGTCCGTGTATGCTTCTTAAATACGTCAAGGCGAAACCCGCGCTTGCTGTCGACGAAAACAAATGCGTCGGCTGCCGCTCGTGCATGAAGCTCGGCTGTCCCTCGATAAGCGTCAAAAACAAAAAGGCAAAGATAGACGCGACGCAGTGCGTCGGTTGCGGCGTTTGCACGCAGATATGCAAATTCGGCGCAATAGAGAAGGAGGGCAACTGATATGGAAACAAAAAATATCATGATAGTCGGCGTCGGCGGTCAAGGCAGTTTGCTCGCCAGCAAGCTCCTCGGCTCCATCTTAACGAGCGAAGAATATGACGTCAAGGTCAGCGAAGTGCACGGCATGAGCCAGCGCGGCGGATCGGTCGTCACATACGTCAGATACGGCGACAAAGTCTATTCGCCGCTCATCTCCGAAGGCGAGGCGGACTTCATCGTTTCGTTTGAGAAGCTCGAAGCGGCGCGCTACATAAAATGCCTCAAAAAAGGCGGCAAGATAATCGTCAACACGCAGTCGATCGACCCGATGCCCGTCATCACGGGACAGGCGGATTACCCCGACGACATCCTCGACGTCATCAAAGAAAGCGGCGTGTTCGTCGACGCAATCGACGCGCTCGCGCTTGCGAAAGAAGCGGGCAACCCCAAATGCGTCAACATAGTTCTTATGGGACGTTTCGCAAAATATTTCGACATCCCGTATGAAAAATGGACCGACGCGATAAAGACTACGGTCAACCCGAAATTCACCCAAGTCAATTTAAAGGCGTTCGACCTTGGATACAATCATTAAAGGAAAAAGAAAGGACCTCAAAAAATGGCAAATTACTATCAACCCGAAATCGAAACCGCCTCACGGGAGCAGATCATCGAAATACAGAATAAAAAGCTCGTAAAACAGGTGAAGCACGCCTATGAGAACGTCAAATATTACAGAGATCTCATGAACAAAAAAGGCGTAAAGCCCGAAGACATAAAAACAATCGAAGATATCAAGAAGCTGCCCTTTTTGAGCAAAGACGATCTGCGCGAAACATATCCGTACGGGATGCTCGCCGTAGATCTCAAAGATTGCGTCAGGATACAGTCGACGTCGGGAACGACGGGCAAACGCGTCGTCGCATTCTATACGCAGCATGACATCGATCTTTGGGAAGAATGCTGTGCCAGAGCAATCGTTGCGGTAGGCGGCACAAAAGAAGATGTTTGCCATGTTTCATACGGGTACGGACTATTCACGGGCGGCCCCGGACTGAACGGCGGTTCCCATAAAGTCGGCTGTCTTACGCTTCCGATGTCGTCGGGCAACACGGACAGACAGATACAATTCATGCTCGATCTCGGCTCGACTATCCTCTGCTGTACGCCGTCTTACGCCGCGTACCTCGGCGAAGCGCTCGCGGAAAAAGGATACAAGCCCGAGGACAACAAACTCAAAGCCGGCATTTTCGGCGCAGAGCCGTGGACGGAAATGCGCCGTTCGATCGAAAAGAGCCTCGGCATAAAAGCATACGACATCTACGGTCTTACCGAAACGAGCGGCCCGGGAGTTTCGTTCGAATGTGAAGAACAGAGCGGCATGCACATCAACGAGGATCACTTCTACGCCGAAATAATCGATCCCGAAACGGGCGAAGTGCTCCCCGAAGGCGAAAAAGGCGAGCTGGTATTCACTTCCCTTGACAAAGAAGCGTTCCCGCTCATAAGATACAGAACGAGAGATATATGCGTGCTGTCGAGAAAGAAATGCTCGTGCGGCAGAACTCACGTAAAGATGAGCAAGCCGATGGGCAGAAGCGACGATATGCTTATAATCCGCGGCGTAAACGTATTCCCGAGCCAGATAGAGAACGTCCTTCTCAGCGCCGGCTACACGCCGAACTACCAGATATTCGTCGACCGCGTCAACAATACCGACACGCTTGACGTTTATGTCGAGCTCACGCCCGAACAGATGCAGGAAAGCGACGACGAAAAAGCCGCCAGAGAAAAACTGCTCGTGGGCGCTATGCGCAGTATGCTCGGAATAGGCGCGAAGATGCACCTCGTCGCTCCGCACACGATAGCGAGAAGCGAGGGCAAGGCTGTCAGAGTCGTCGACAACCGCAAACTTCACGACTGATACATATAAAAATAAAAATGCCTTTGCGGCTTGCCGCAAAGGCATTTTTTCATTCTATCATTCCGATTATCGCAGAGCCGTTTTGTTTCAGCCACGCGACGTGCTTTTTGTATTCGGGGCAGTATTTCCCTACTTCACGCCAAAAGCTCGCGGAGTGATCCATATATTTTCTGTGGCAAAGCTCGTGGATCACGACATAGTCGAGCACGTCCGACGGTACGAGCGCGAGCATACAGTTGAAGCTCAAATTTCCCTTTGATGAGCAGCTCCCCCATCGCGTATGTTGAGAACGTATCGCTATCATGCCGTAATCCACACCGATGACGTCGGCATAATACGCCGCTCTTTCGGCTATGACGGGGCGCACCTTTTCCGCCAGCTCTTTCAGCTTTGCGGGGCTTAATTTTTCGCCGACGTACGCGCGCTTTTTTGCGGTTTCAATGTGCTTTTCTATCCAGTCAGACTTTGACGCGACAAATTTCATCACATCGTCATGGCTCATTCTTCTCGGAGCGCGCACGACGACTTCCCCGTCGCCCTTTATTTCTATGGATATTGTCTTTCGATCGGAACGTATTATCTCTGCTTTCATTTTATTGCTCCGGGAGCAGATATTCGCTGTATTTCCACCAGAAATAGCCGAGCGAATAATCGTTGAAAGACTCGGCGGGTACGTAAAATCTCGCTTTCGTATTCATTCCGCGGCAAAGACCGTCCGTCGCGCCGTCGACAAAGCAATCGACTTCTATCATATTCGGATCGGGTTCGAGGATATGCACCTTTTCGAGCGACGGCGCGTCTGCAAACGCTCCGTTTATAAGCTGATTTATTGTCGTCTCTACGTAGATCTCTTTTAACGCGCCGCATCCCGCGAACGCGCCCTCACTTATCCGAATGACTTTCATTTTGTTATACACTTTCGGCGTCGTAAGCACCGTCTGCGTCTTGCCCTCGTCCGTCGTGCCGACTATCGCATATCCGACGGTTTTTCCCGCAACTTCAAGCTCCGACATGACAAAATACTTTTCGTTTTCGTCATATTCGTCGATCGGATCGTCGGGAATTTCCGGCTTTTCGGGAACGGGCGGTATGTCGATCTCTTTGAGCAGCGGCGTATCCAGCGCCGCCGCCAAGTCGCCCGCGAGCGTCGCCGTGTGGAGCACCATGCCCGCGTCGTTGACGTGGAAGTTGCTGTCATAGAAATATCCGCTTTGATAAATGAAGCAGTTCGGATCACTGATACGCGCGGCCGTGAATTTTTCGTCGATGTACGACGTGAAAGCGGCGAGCGTTTCAAGATCGGTGTCAAGCGGTATCGCATCCTCGTTCATCGGAGAGAACGAAACGAACACTTTTGCGCCCTTTTTCTCGGCCTTTTCGGTGTATGAGTTCACATAATCGACAAAATCGTCGCTTATGATATCCGTCGAGAATGATACGGGCGTATTTGTGTCGTAGCCGAGCATCATAACGTTATATGGGCGGCTGTACGAGATGTCGCCGTATTCATTGAACGACGCGCGGTTATATATTCCCGACGGATCGAGATGTTCGGATCCCAGCGCATATTTCAGTTTCTGCGAAGCGTATTTCCAATATCCGCCGAACATCGCCGAATAATCGTCCGACGACATCTTTAAAAGTATCGAAAAATCGCTGTCGCACGCCTGCCATGCGGCTTCGGCATTGAAATAAAGCGAATACGTCTGCGGATCCGTCTCCGGCGCGATGACGACGACGTCGCCCTCTTTTATCGCATCGAGCGACAAATCGAGCATCATCTTTGTGCCGAGCGTCGCGTAAAGCCCGAAGTTGACGACAGGCATTCCGACCGCTTCCTCCAAAAGCACCGAATCGACGCCGAACGGCACGCTGCTGCCGCCGATGACGACGATCTTCGGCTCGTCTATCGAGTACAGTCTGTCGACCTTGTATTTCAGTTCCCCGAGGAACGTGCGGTCAAACTGCGACGGAATGAAAAATCCGAGCGATGCTATAAGTGCAAACGGTATAAGTATGCAAAGGAGTATGCAGACAAAATTCATCCATGATTTTTTCATAACCGCACCCCCTCTAAAACTGGAAATATATGAATGTGCTCGCTCCGCCGACGGAAAGAAGCATCGTCCATGCGAACGCGACAGCCCATATTATCCACATAACGGACGTCTTTCTCGACGCGCTCATAGCGCTGTCGGATGATTGCACGTCGGTTATTATATCGAGTTCCGCCATTATGATTATGCTCAGCACGGTCACGATGATCGCTGTTATGCCGAGTCCCATCGCCGACAGCGTTTCGGGCAGGCTTCCCCATCCGGAGAACAGCTTGCCGAGCAGTATTCCGAGATCGGACAGACTGTTCGCACGGAAGAATATCCACGAAAAACAGACGAGAACGAATGTGAAAAATCTTCTTATGTATCCGAATATCACGGAGGACGTATTGACTTTGAGCTTCGCCCACAGCTTTTCACGCGGCTTTGCGGTAAGCTCTCCCACTATACGGTAAACGCCGTGCAGCGCGCCCCAGATGACAAATGTCCAGCTTGCGCCGTGCCACAGTCCGCTGACGAGGAACACGACCATTATATTAAACATATGGCGCGAGCGCGAGCATCTGCTGCCGCCGAGCGGAAAATACAGATAATCGCGGAACCACTGCGAAAGGCTGATGTGCCAGCGCGCCCAAAATTCTTTGATCGTCTGCGCCTTATAAGGACGGTCGAAGTTTTTCATGAGCTTGATCCCCATTATGCGCGCGCAGCCGATAGCGATGTCGGTATATCCCGAAAAGTCGCAGTATATCTGAACTGCGAACAGCATCGAGCCGATGACGACTCCCCACCCCGTCGCGTCCGCGGCGTTATTGTAAACGGCGTTGACGTATTCGGCGATAAAATCGGCGACGACTATCTTTTTGAAAAAGCCGACCGCCATCTTCCACAGTCCCGCGCGGACGTTGTCCGCCGTCAGCGGATTTTTATCGCGCAGCTGCGGGAGCAGGTTTCCCGGTCTTTCGATAGGTCCTGCGACAAGCTGCGGAAAGAAGATCACATACAGCGCAAACAGCGAAAAATCGCGTTCCGCTTTTTCATCGCCGCGATAAACGTCGATGACGTACGAGAGCGTCTGAAACGTGTAGAACGATATTCCCACGGGGAGCACGAGATTCAGCGTAAAATCATACGTATTTCCCATTATCGTGCCGAGAGCCCAGCCGAACGTCTCGGCGAGAAAATTGTAATATTTAAAGAAAAACAGCACGCCGAGGCACGCGATAAGCGTGATTACAAGAAATGTCTTTTTTACGCTTTTGCGTTCCGTTTTTTCGATTTTCAGCGCGCTGAAATATGATACCGCAGTCGTGAACAGTATCAAAAATACGAGTTTTACGTTCCACGCAAGGTAGAACACAAGACTCATCATAAGCAGGCTGTATCTGCTCCATTTTTTCGGGAGTAGGAAGTACAGCAGCAAAGTTATCGGAAAGAAAATTAAAAATTCACCTGAGTTAAACGTCATTTTTCTTTCCTCATTTCTATTATTTCAAATAAAAGTCTGACCGCCGCCGTCGCGCATATCAGCACGAGCAGGTCGCAAAGCGAACACTGCTCGATCAAAAGCACGACGCACGCCGCCGCGGTGAAAACAGCGCTGACAAGCGTAAATATCGCGCGGCGCTTTTTTACGAGAAGATACTCGACAAGTACAAGTACGACCGACAGTGCCAAAAGCACCGTCGGCCATACCGCCGTAAACAATACGTTATTGTCTGAAAACATTTTTATTTATCCTTTTCAACCTGCGCTACGATATACGGCACGATCTGTCTTGTGCGGTATACCGCGCCTTCCCATGTTAAGTGCCATTCGGAGTCGTAGAAAAGCTCGTGCGGCACAAGGCTTGCCTTGTAGTCGGCTATGATCTTTATCTGCGGGAAGGCCGCCATAAGTTTATTTGTATATTGTTCGAAGTTGGCATCGGTGAGGTTGCCGCCGCTCGCGTCCATTGCCGCGTAGCTGAAGTATATCTTCGTTCCCGCGCCCGTGATGCGCTCGATAAGATCGGACATATAGAAGTATGACGTCGGATAGACGTTAAAGCCGTAATTATACGGTTTTTCAATATGTTCTCTCGGAGCCATATTGTCGCCGTAGACGCTGTACGTGGGCAGGCGATTTCCGTTTGCGTCCTGATACGTCGGGAAAGCGTCATAGTCCGTTGTCTGCGCGCCGGCGTGTGTTGCGGCATATGAAGAATAGGCGCCGAAAACGTTCGTAAACTCGGATATATCGACGTCTTTGAAAGCGTCGTAATGACCGGAAACAAGGCCCCAGAGACGGTCGGAAAACCACGTGTCTCCGAGCATATAGTTGCCTATTTCGGGCACCCAGAGGATTATATCGTCGCTCGTTATGAGGTCTTCAAACCAGTCAAAGAAGAATGCGGCAGACGCGTTGGCATTCGAGCCGACGTTGATGATGCAGTATTCGCCGCCGAGCGCTTCGTCTATCTGCACGCAGTCAAATCCGTTGATCGAACCGGAGCCGCCGTACATGACGATAGATTTCAGTCCCTTCGACGTCGCATAAACGAGACGGTCGAGCTTTGTTGTTGTCTGATTCTGCATCCAGTTGTTGAACAGGCCGAGAGAAGCGTTGATACGGAGGCTTTTCAAAGTGCCGCCCGTGAACGCTCTGTCGGAAATACTCATCAGTGAGTCGAATATCACAAGTGACGTGACAGCGCTGTTTGCAAACGCGTTGTCTTCCACGGTCGTCACGTTCTTTGAAAGAATGACTTTTGTGCACTTCGCGTTATTAAATGCGCCCGACGCTATTGTTTTGACGTTTGCGCCGCCGAGCTTGTCGGGAATGACTACGGTGTCATCGGAGCCCTTGTATTTCGTAATCGTTGCTTTGTTGTCGGAGACTGTATATGTGAAGTCGGACTCGTCGCTCTGCTTTTCCCAAATGCAGTAGAGGTCGATCGTCCCCTTGTCGTCCATGAACACGCGTGAACCGAGACTTATCGCCGTGCCGCTGCCGTCCGCTTTTGTGTTATACTCGGAGAGGGTGTATCCCTCGCGTGTGAAATATCCATTTTCGGGCAGAGTCATCGGGCATTTGTACCATACGACAGAATACTTCTGATCGTACGTGTCTCCGCCCGTTTTTGCCGTTCCGCCGTTTGCGTGATACGTCACCGTAACGCTGTAATTTGCGTATATGATAACGTCGGATGACGCTGTGAACTTGTATGTCGTGTCCCTTTTCGCAACCGTTCCGCCGCTGACGAGCGCTTTTCCGTCGCTCCAACCGTAGAACGTATAGCCGTCGTTCATCTCTATCGTCAGCGTAACGTTCTCTCTCGAGCCGAGCCCGCTCGAAGCGGTGCCGGTAACCGTGCAATATGCGGGATTATACATTACGGTGACGTATTTGCCTACTTTCTCCATTATCGGATCGTTTCTGACGTAATCCGTGGGATCGACGTGCGGATCGTCCGCCGTCGTTTCTTCCGTCGACGCTGTGGTCGATTCGGTCGATGCGGTCGTTCCCTCCGTTTGAGCCGTAGTTCCTTCCGTCTGTGCCGTTGTTCCTTCCGTCTGTGCCGTCGTTTCTTCCGTCTGAGCCGTAGTTCCTTCTGTCGAGGCGGTCGTCGCTTCGTCCGACGATGTCGTCTCCGCAGGCGTCACGCCGCACGCGACAAGCCCCGTGAACATCGCCGCCAAAATGATGATAGCAAGAATTTTTTTCACGATATGTCCTTCCTTGTAACAAAAATATTTTATGATATACAATTATACATTATTTCAAGTGAAAAATCAAGTGTCAGTATGGTGAATTTTTAAACGCCCTATTTGGCAATTATATATATTTAACTTTTAACAAATTCGGCAAAGATATTTGACAACGGTCATATATCGGTGGTATAATTAAAAAAAACGTAAACAAAGCGAGGATCATATATGGAAGATATCACAAAAAAGAATTTAGCGGAGCTATACAAAAATCTTAAAAAAATGGAGCTGTACCGCCACGCGCTCGGGCTGCTGAATTTCGATTTCGAGACGTGCGTTCCGCGCGACTCAAAGGAGGACGAGGCGAACGTCATCAGCTTTTTCTCAAACGAGTATTTTAAGATAGCGACGTCAAAAAAGATGAAGGCGACGACGGTCGCTCTCTACGAGCACATCGACGAGCTCGACGAGATCGACAAGGTGCTTGTCAAGCATCTGTACCGCGAGTATCTCAAAACGAAAAACGTATCGCCGAAAACACAGATGCGCTGGTCGCAGCTCTATAACAAATCGTACATAGACTGGTACAACGCAAAAACAAATTCGGATTTTTCGCTTTTTTCCGAGTCGCTTTCAAATATGATCGAAATAGCGAAAGAAGATGTCGGCCTGCGTGAAAACGCCCTGCCCGATCTTTACGACAACCTGCTCGACGACTGCGAGACAGGAGTGCTCACCGCCGACCTCGACGTATTTTTCGCCGAGCTGAAAGACGGACTTATCGAGCTCATCGGCAAGATAAAGAACTCAAAGCACGTCATCCGCGAAGATTTCATTTCAAGAAAAGTGCCGATATACAAGCAAGAGCAGTTTTCAAATTATCTGCTCAAACTCAACGGATATGATTTCAACAAAGGGTACCTTACGACGACGGAGCACCCGTTTACATCGGAAATAGCGAAAAACGACGCGCGCGTGACGACGCATTATCACGAGGATATGGTGCTGTTAAACATCTATTCCGTCATTCACGAGGGCGGCCATGCGATATTCATGCAGAACCAGCGCGACGAGGATCACGAGCATTTCATTAACGACAGCATCACAAACGGAATGCATGAATCCGTCTCGCGATTCTATGAGAACATCATCGGCCGCAGCGAGGAATATATCCACCTGATCTACCCGAAATTCCACGAACTTTTCGCCGAGGAACTCGGCGACGTTACCGAACGCGAGCTTTACGAGGCGGTAAACATCGTTCGTCCGTCGCTTATACGCACGGAGGCGGACGAGGTGACGTACGGACTGCATATCGTCATAAGATACGAAATGGAAAAGATGATATGCTCCGGCAAGGTGAAGATCGACGACGTGCCGAAGATGTGGAACAAACTCTATACCGACTATCTCGGCGTAACTCCCGAAAGCGACAAAGATGGCGTGCTCCAAGACGTGCACTGGTCGAGCGGCTTCGGATATTTCCCGAGCTACGCGCTCGGAAACGCGTACAACGCGATGTATCTTAAAGAGATCTCAAAGGATATGGACTTCAAGGGCGCGATATCGAGCGGCGATTTTGCCTCTATAACGGCATGGATGAAAGAGCACGTATTTGCTCACGCGAATGTCCTCACACCGAAAGAGTGGCTGAGCGAGCTGACGGGCAAAACGCTCTCGGCAAAAGACTTTTTGGAATATCTGAATAAAAAATATTCCGCTATATATGAGCTCGACTGAAAAGGAGATAATTATGGAAATTATCTTTATCGGAAAAGAAAGAGAGCCGCTTTGGGACGCGTACATCGTCGACAAAGAAATGACGACGGCGACGCCGCGCGTGATGACGCCTGTAAAAAAAGAGTGTATTTTTGAATTCGATCAGAAAAACGAAACGTTCAGTATCAGCTATCCGTGCATCGTAAAGGACGATCTCGGGTACAAGATGTACTATCAGCCGTGGAATGAGGAAGGATTCAAGCCGTGCGTCTGCGTCATCGAGAGCGGCGACGGAATTCACTGGCACCGCCCGCACCTCGACATATTCGAGCATAGCGAGCTTAAAGAAAACAACGTCGTCATCGACTGCGTGAAAGACGGTATCTTCGTCTTTTACGACACTAACCCGGCCTGCCCGAAGGAAGAAAAATACAAGGCAATAGGCGCGGAAAAGATGATCCATCCCGACGGCGAGGAAAAAACGTCGCTGTGCTGCTTCGTATCGCCCGACGGCTATCATTTCACGCTCTCGCACCCGATGACGCGCTACGGCACCTTTGACTCCCTCAATACCGCAATGTGGAACGGCGAGAAGTACGTGTGCTACTATCGCAGCTTTCACAATATCGAGGGCGTCGACAACAGCGAAATACTCGACCTCGGTCAGATATACAGTCACAGCAAGATGTGGGCGTATGCGACGCGCGATATTCGCGTGATGTATTCCGACGATTTTCGTAATTGGACGCTGCCCGAGATGATAAAGTTCGACGACGGGCTCGACTATCCGCTGTACACCAACAACGTCGAGATTTACGACCGCGCGCCGATATATATCGGCTTCCCCGTCAGATACTGCGAGCGCCCCGAATGGACGGAAAACATTTCGCAGATGACGGGATATCAGACAAAGAAAACGGCGACCGAGCGCATCGAGCCGCGCACCGGGCGAGTTTCGACCGACTGTATTTTTATGTGCTCGCGCGACGGCAAAAACTGGCATAGGTTCAACGAGGCGTTCCTGACGCCGGGATACGAGGATGAGCATAACTGGATATACGGAGACTGCTATCTCGGATACGGACTCGTCGACTCGGGCAAGGAATACTATAATCTTTATACGATCGACCGCCACTTTTCTTTCGGATATCCGAAGCCGCTGAACAGATACGAGATACGCAAAGACGGCTTTGCGTGCTATG
>CAJONA010000040.1 GCA_905235755.1 uncultured Clostridia bacterium | reverse complement strand
GACGAATATGTCGGCGAACTTGTTGTGGAAACGGACGGCAGGTCGGTATTTATGCTCTCCGAAAACGTCTACGTTTCGGAAAACGACGTGCGTCAGGTGCAGCTTGCGAAAGCGGCGATATGCGCGGGCATCCTTACTTTGCTAAACGAAGCGGACATCGATTGTTCCGACATCAAAAGCATCATTCTCGCGGGCGGGTTCGGTTCGCAGATAAATGCCGACAGCGCGCGGAAGATCGGACTTTTTCCGACAAATATGACCGCCGAAGTGCTCTTCGCGGGGAACACCGCGGGCATGGGCGCGGTTGCGCTGCTGTGCAGCAAAGATGCGCGTGAACGCGCGGACAAGATAGCAAAAGAAAGCAAATATATCGAACTGTCGACAAGCTCGTTCTTTATGGACAGCTATATCGAACAAATGGGATTTTAGCAGATGATCGCTGAATTATCAGCAATATATACAAACGTATAAAACGGGGTTTGAAGATGAATTGGACCGATCAGCAGAGAGATGCCATATATGCCCGCGACATGTCGGTCGCGGTAAGCGCGGCCGCGGGCTCGGGAAAGACCGCGGTGCTTACGCGCCGCATTATCGAGCGCGTGTGTGCGCCCGACGGCAGCGGCGACATATCGCGTATTCTCGCTGTCACATTCACAAAAGCGGCGGCGGCGGAAATAATTACGCGCGTCGAGCGCGCCATTTCGGAAAAGCTCGCCGAAGATCCCGCAAACAAACATATCGCACGTCAGGCGCTGCTTGTCAGCTCCGCCAAAATAAGCACAATACACAGCTTTTGCCTGAATGTATTGCGTGAGAATTTTTCGCAGGTCTCACTGCCGTCCGATTTTTCGGCGATGGACGAAACGCGTCTTGATATCATAGCCAAAAACATAATGGAAGATCTTATCGACGAATGTTTTGAAGACGACAGGGATAACGGTTCGTCAAACTATGCTGAATTTTTTGACACTTTCGGTTCTATCGGCAAAAGCGAATCCCAGTCGGAGACGTTGCTGCAAATCTATGAAAAATTGACCTGCAAGCTGCGTTTTATCGACAGCATCGATGAATATATACAAGCGTATAAAAACACCGACGTGGCAAATTTCTTCGACAGTTGCTGGGGAAATGAACTTTATCAATACACCGTTGCTTTTCTCGGCCATTATAAAAAGATCTTCGACGACGCGCTCGATCTCGCGAGGGTAAATGACAATTACTCTCATATCGAGGAGGCGTTTGAGTATGAAACGAATTTTATCGGTCGCGTTCTCGACGCGATATGCGGCGGCGCGGATTACTTTAAAACGGGCGAGATAATGAGGACTTACGCGCCGCCGGCGATCAAGCGGCGCAAGGTCGTCGAGCCCGAGCCGATGGTCGATCATTACAAGAACGAGCGCATCGAGTTTCACAAAAAGCTGCGCGAATTTACCGCAAAATACTATTCTTTCACCGCGAATGACATATCATATGCGTCGGAGCATACGGCGGATATGCTTGAAAAACTGAAATCATTTTTAAAGACGTTTGATTCACGCTTCCGCGCCGAAAAAGCGCGCCGACACGCCGTCAGCTTTGCGGATATGGAGCGTCTTACGCTCGAAATATTATGGGATGCGGAAAACGATGCTCCGACAGCCGCCGCAATGCGATATCGTGACGAGTTTGACGAGATATATATAGACGAATATCAGGACACAAATGAGGTCCAGGACAAAATCTTTTCGCTTATATCGCGTCCGGACAATAAATTTTGCGTCGGCGACGTCAAGCAGAGCATCTACGGCTTTCGCGGCGCGACGCCCGATATTTTTGAAAAAATGCTCGACGAGCGCGAAAAATACAGCGACGGGATCAAGGCGGACAGAGCAAAGATATTTCTTTCACAAAATTTCCGCTCGTCGTGCGAGGTGATCGATTTTTGCAACTGCGTGTTCGACAAGCTGATGAATGTCGACGCGAAGCGGTACGGCGCCGACGAAAAACTCACCCCCGGCATAAAAAGATCATGCGGCGACGTTGAGATCGCGTCGTTTGTAAAAGAAAGCGGATCGAGCGAAACAGCGGAAGCGGATTTTGTGGCTCGCCGCATCGCCGAACTTGCGGCGGATGGCAGAAAATTCTCCGACATAGCGATCTTGCTGCGCAAAGAGAAGAACGCAAAATCGTTCGAGGCATCTTTGAGCAAACTGAATATACCGTTTAAAAACGCCGCGCAGAAAAAGTTTTTTGAGAGCGCGGAAGTCCTTTTGATGCTGTCGCTTCTCAACGTCATCGACAATCCGGCGCGCGACGTGTACCTTGCCGCCGTGCTTAAAAGCCCGCTTTTCGGCGTCAGTCTTGACGAACTGCTGTATATCCGTCGCTCGGCGGGCGGCTCGCTTTACGACGCGCTGTGCGATTTTACTGAAAAAACGAATTTTCAAAACGGCGTCAGATTTTTAAAATTCATAGAGCGTTTTCGCTCTCTGGCGCAGAGCATGACGTGCGACGCTCTCATCTGGCAGATATATCTGGAAACGGACATTTTCTCGCTTGTCGGTTCGGGCGAAAACTCGAGAGAATATGAAAAAGAGCAGGCGCAGGCGAATTTAATACAATTGTATAACTATTCGAGGACATTTGGCGGCGGCTCGTATCGCGGGCTTTACGATTTCATATCTTTCATCAACGACGTCATCGAAGGAAAGGCAAACATCAAATTGGCGCAGTTCCAAACGTCAGGGGACGCGGTGTCGATAATGACCGTTCATGAATCAAAGGGGCTCGAATTTCCCGTGTGCTTTTTCTCGGATACGGGCTCGCCGTTCAACAAGACGGATCTGACCAAGGATGTGCTTATCGGAAAAATGGGCATCGTGCCGAAGCTCGTGCATCCGTCGGGACTCGGAAAAATAAAAACGCCCGAGTACGTTATCGCCTCAATACCCGAGCGCCGCGCAATGCAGACGGAGGAAATACGTATACTGTATGTAGCGCTCACTCGCGCCAAAGATAAACTCATAATCACGGGGACGTCGACGCGTCCGCTCGATATAGCGCCGGGCGGGCCGAACGAAGCGAAGGGCAAATATCTTTCGGGATATTCGATAAATGAAATTTCAAACGACATGAATTTGATATGCGTTGCCGCTGCGGGGAAGGACGTATGCCGCGCGGTCGACAAAGATCCGCCGGCGGCGGAAGCGCCGACCGAAACAGCGAGGACGGCGATGACGCTCGTCGGAGCGCGCAAGCTCGTGCACGACAGGCTTTCGTTTGAATATCCGTATCGCGGTTTGTCTGCCGTTCCGTCAAAGGTGGCGGTCTCACGGCTTTATCCCGACCTTCTCGACGAGTCGGAGGAGGAAGAAAAAACCGCGTCGTTCGACTATGTTCCCCGCTTCCTTTCGGGCGAAGACGATATCATAACCGCCGCGGAACGCGGCACGGCGACGCACACGTTTATGCAGTTCTTCGATTTCGACAGAGTGGAGAAGAACGGCGTCGACGGCGAGATACGGTATCTCGCGGAGAACAAATTCATATTTGAGAGCGACGTGCCGAAAATAGACGTGAAGGGACTTGAAAAGTTTTTCCGCTCGGACATAGCGAAAAAGATCAGAGCGTCGAGCGAGGTTTTCCGCGAGAAAAGGTTCATGCTCGCTTTTCCCGCCGATGAGTTCACCGAGAACGCGGAGCTGAAAAGCAAGCTCGAAAACGAAAAACTTCTCGTTCAGGGCGTCATCGACTGCTTATACCGCGACGACGACGGAAAGTTTGTGCTCATCGACTACAAAACGGATCATTTCAGTCCGAAAACGCCGAGGTCTGAGATAGAAAAGGAGCTTCGCGAGCGTCATACGCGCCAGCTCACATATTACAGGAAGGCGTGTCAGACGCTGTTCGGCGAGGTCAGTCACGTATACATATATTCGTTTGCGCTCGGCGGCACCGTCGAAATAATATGAAAAACGACACTTACACAGGAGGAACAATAAATGGCGTCAAAAAATAAAAATTTATCCGTATGGCTTTGGGCGTTGTGGCCGATAGGCAGCGCGCTCATCACGCTGCTGATGCTGATGATAGACTTTGAAGCGGGCATTTTGATAGGTCCCGTTTATCAGATCACGCTCGTCGGCGTGCTCGTCGTGGCCGCGGGGATATTTATCACGGGATACGCGGCGTACAGATTTGCGAAAAGCGGCGTCGGATTTTTGAAAGCCGTTCTTATCGGCAACGCGCTGCCCTTGATTTGTATAGCCATCTTCACTGTCCTTGTTCTCACGGGAAGCGGAGAATCGGATCTTGCCGTCGTCATCGGAAGCCTCGGAACGGGTATTTTTCAAATACTGAGCTCATATTTTACGACGCTTATCGGCAAAACGCTGTCGTATTATGAGGTGTACATCGCTTTCGTCGCGCTCGTGGCGTCATTCTCAGTCGGATACGCGATAGGCTTTTCAAAAAGCAAAAAATAATTCACAATAAATCCTCTCCGACATAGAATAGTAACAGATGAGAACGACTCATCTGATTTACGTAAATTTTAAAGGGAGGACTTTTTGTGAATAACTGTCTTTGCAATCTTTTCGAGAATAACAGCTGCCTTTGGATTATATTGATCGCCATCGTTATCCTTTGCTGCTGCTGCAACGGATAAGATAATAATATCGCGTAAAATAACGCCATGCCGCGACCGAGAACATAATAAACATAAAAACCACCGGTAAGGCATAAAAACAGATCGCCGTGCAAGCTTAAGCTTGCACGGCGATCTTATTTTTAATGATTATCTCTTATTCCTCGGTTTTGTCGTCCTGTTTCTTTTTTCTGACAAATACCGTGGCGCCGATGGATATGAGGCATACCGCTATGCCCGTTTCTCCTATCAAGGAGCCGCAGCCGGATTTTCCTGTATTCGGCGTCGTTTCTTCGGTTGTCACGGTCGTTTCGGCGGTTGACGATCCTTCCGTCGTGGCGATCGGCGTTTCGACAGTGGTCGTTGATTCTTCGGTCGTTCCTTCTGTTGTCGCTTCCGTTGTCGCTTCTGTCGTGACTTCGGTAGATTCTTCAGGCACATCCTCTGCCGCCGTCGTGAACGATCTTGCCGCGCCGTATGTCGTGCCGTATTCGGTCACGGCGTACATTCTCGAATAGTACGTCGTTTCCGGCGCCAGATCGCGGAATTGTGCGGTGCCGTTGCTTTCCGTCAATGCCACTTTCTGAACGTCATTTTCAAAGTTCTCATCGGTCGAGATCATAAATCCGTATTCCGTCGCTTCGAGGTCGGTCACTTTTAAGGAACCTGACGCCGAAAGCGAAAGGCCTTTCGCGGAGAACGTATTTATTATGAGCGTGGGCGCGACGCCGCCCTTTGCATCTATCGAGATCTTGATCGTCATTTCCTGTCCCGGCTCTGTGAGCGGTTCGATGATGACGTTGTAGTATTTCTCGCCGATCCAGTTTTTCGGATACGTGTTCAGACCGTAGTCGCCGGTATCTTTGTCTTGAAGCGGAGAGCGGAAGTTCATGGACTCGAACTTGAGATTTCGTTTTTTAGCGTTTTCGCCCGCGAAATAGAACGGATTTACCGACGGAGTCGAATGCGAGAGACCGTCTGCCTGGGACGCGTGCAGGACGACGATGCCGGGGTCGTGATACGAGCCGCCGAACATATAATTGGAGCAAGCCGTGCCGTCAATGAAATACTTTCTGTTTGACGTTTCGTCGATATGCCATACGCATATGCCGCCCGTGCCGAGATTTCCGCTTGTAAGATTTTTTTCAAATCCTTCTTTTAGCCTTATCTCGACAAGGTAATACTCGTCGGGGTCGGGAGTGTTGATCCTGAGCACCTGATACTTGCGCGTCATCGTCGAATAAAGCGTATACTCGCCCTCGCCGACGACGACTTCATCCGCCCAGCCGAGATAGACGCGCTGATACGGATCGAGGTATGTCGGAGTCGAGCCGCCGCCGCTGTAGTTGCCGCTGTGCTGAAGTGAGAACCAGCCTACCCACGGCCATGGCGTCAACGGCGTGCCGGAGGCGCCGACTTTTCTGTCGTATATGTCCTCTGCGCCGAGGTTGTGGCATATCTCATGGCACGCCGTGCCGACTGTCTGCAAATTGCCGGGCTTTGTATATTCACCCATATTTGTTATGGCGCTGCCGTACGTGAGGCCGTCGATAACGGCTTTTGTGGGTTGCGATGTGCTCCATACAGCGAAATAGCCGCGCGGATATGTCGTGTTTTCCGATTTACCGGTCGATTCCTGCGAAGGACCGGGGTTCATTATCGATATGATGAGTTCATCGCTTTCAAGAACACCGTTGCCGTTTCTGTCGTATTTTTTATAGTCTATGTATTCGTCGGTGGCTTTAATAATGTTGTCGATCGTAGATGTGCAGAACGCGGTGCGCTGAGATTCCGTGCCGCCGAATTTTTTCGGATATGCCGACGGATGGATCTGCTCTATCACGACGTCTATACAGCCGTCCTTTTGGTTGGTATCCTTCGGGACGTCGAGCACTACGGGAACAAATTTTATCTTGCCCATCGTCATTTCTTCATAGAAATTCGACACACTGTAGCCTGAGCCGAAGAAGTTATCGTAATATGCGTCTGCCGAAACTTCCGCCCACTGCTCGCCGAAATAATCGTCTTGGGGGTCTGAGTACAGCTTTGTCGGATTTGCGAGATCGTAGTCGTTCACGCCGTTTCCGTTGGCGTCAAAACTTGCGCTTATGATGAGAAGGGCGATCTCTGTCGTGTTTTCATCTGTCGTTTCATCGTCGTCGCCGTCAGCCGCCAGAATGTTGACGGGTATCATAAACAGCATTATGAGCGCAATAAAAACCGATAATAATTTTTTCATATTGGCCTCCTGAAATTGCCGTGATAATTTGCTTGTGACAATACGGCAAAATATTTCTGATATCATCATACACCAAAACCGCAATTAAATCAAGGGGAAATGAAATAATCGAAAAAATTTTGTTGATTTTGTCGGCGTTTTGGTGTATAATACAGATGTCATACGGGCCTGTACCGGTTTCGACGGGGATTTTGAAGTATGATAAGCGCGGCAAGCCGGGTAATCTTGTAAACTGCCCAACCTTAAAATTAAACGACGAAGATAAAAAAGAACTCGCCATGGCTGCCTAAGGCAGCGCTGCGGCACGATTAGCCGCCCGTCTCTCCTTTGAGTATCACGGCATAGGATGAGGCGTCACGCAGTGATGAACGTGAGCGGAGATTTCGCACTTGTATCCGCCATGAACAAAAGCGCTACCCGACCGTCCTCCTGTTTGTCTGAGGGCCGAAGGGGAATTTAAGAGATAAACTGCCCGCGGAGAAGGTCATACGGAGAGGTTTTCGGACACGGGTTCGATTCCCGCCAGGTCCACCAAAGAAAAAAGCGCCGAAGGCGTTTTTTCTTTTTTGCGGACCTGGGATGAGCGGCGGCACGCCGCGAAGCGGACGCTTTCGGCGCGGGCGAAAAAATTTTTTAAAATAATTTCGACAAAACAAATATTTCCACTTGACAGATTTGTCGAAACGCTGTATAATACGAAATTGAGAATATATATTTCGATAAAGGAGGGGAGCATATATGGATATCTCGATACAGGTACTGCTGTACAGCCTGCTGTTCATAGCGTCGGGCATAGTTATCCTGCACACGCTGGATCGCTCAAAAATGAAGACGGCATGGACACTTTTCGCAGTGCTCTTTATCGTTATGCTCCTGTATATCCCGTTCTATTTCGGCGGCAGCGCATTGACAAAAGTCTTTGTAAATATCTACAAGAGCGATTATGCCGCGAGAATGTTCATGAACTTGATGCACGAAACGCTCACCGCGCCGTTCATATTCTTCAAATCCTTATCATTGGGATCGGCTGTTTTGGCGATCGTGTTCTTTGCCGCGTCGCTGATCGTTGCGGCGTTCTTAACGGTCAAAGTAGTCAAGCTGATAAGAGGCTTTTGCCGCGGAACGACATTTGTTCGCAGACCTCGCAGGACGCGCACGTTTTGCGAGTTTGCTTACATAATAAATTATCAAAACATATATAAAAGGCTTGCACGGCTTTTGAATTGATCTCTGTTTTGGCAATGTGATTTTTCCGAACGACGCGTTCGGTTCTTTCGCATTGCTTTTTTGCGCTCAAAAATAACAAAAAAATAATAAATGGAGATTATATAATGAAAAACAGAAAAGCCTTTACAATTGTGGAGCTCGTTGTTGTCATTGCGATTATAGCAATTATGGCGGCAATTTTGATACCCACATTTTCAAATATCATCAGAACGGCACAGATAAGCGCCGACACACAGCTTATCAGAAACATGAACACCGCGCTCACGGTTGACAGCGCGACAAACGGCAAGCATACGACGATGCAGTCCGCCCTCGACGCGGCTGAAAAATTCGGCTATGACGTAGGCAAGATCAATAAGTCCGCAACGGACAATGAGATCCTTTGGGACAGCAAGAATGACGTTTTCTGCTATTTCAATAAAGACGAAGGTGCCAACGGCGAAATCACGTACATACCCGAAACAACAAAGACAGTTACCAACCCCGCAAACGTTGATTACTGGGTAATTTCGAAGACGGTAAGCGAAACATATTCGACGTACTACACGGGCACGAAAACGACGATAGAAACAACAAAAGGCTTTGACGCGGGCAAATCGAATGTAACGTCGATCACGTACAACGGCTCTGAAAATGGTCAGACAGTAACTATCCGTACAAATGGCGGAACACTTACTGTGAACGCACCACAAGATGAAGTTGCTCACTATGGTCAAGCTGACTATGTTGATATCATAGCAGTAAAACCTGCTTCTTATGAAGAGAACGGAATCGTATTTTTAGTTAAAGTTGCTAAAGGTAATGTTGCTCTTACAAGCGATGCTAAAGTTGGTGAAATTCACCTTGCTAAAACAGGTGATGCATTTACTGAAATCAAAATTACACTTGAAACCGGTGCAAAACTTCCTGATTTGAGTCGTGATTCTGTTGGAACATCTATTGGTGAGACTCCAATTTTGGTTTGTGAAGTTGCAAGCGCAGGTTCTAGCGAATTTTATTGGTTAACCGGAAACGGAACTATTGAAGGTGAGGAAGTTCTTGTTTCTACAACAGCAACTGGTGACAAGACAGCTGCAACAGCAGAAAACACAACAGCCGTAGCTATTGCCAATTCAAAAGGAGATGACGACGAAGTAACTGACACCGGTAAAACAGTAATAGCAGCAAGCGAAATGACACCAAAACAACTTGTTCAAGCAACATCAGCAGGTGCTGCAAAGACATTTGCTGAAATTGGCAGCAAAGAAGAACTTATTGCTTTCCGTGACGCTTGGAACGCAGGAAAACTTGAAGGCGGAACATTCAAACTCACTGCCAATATCGATATGTCCGGTGAAGACTGGGATCCTATTGGAAATGGTGCTTATCCTTTCCATGGTACATTTGATGGAAATAATAAAAAAATAAGCAACGTTAAATTAGATAAAACAAATGTATCTTCCTATGGAGAAACAAACACCGCTAAAAATGCAGGGTCTGCTAATGGATTTTTTGGCGTAATTGGTTGGGCTAGTGGTGACCATAAAGGAGAAAAAGTTGAATTTAAAAATTTGATATTAGACGTCTCTTTTGAAAGTGATAACTCTAACATGTTGGGAGGACTTGTTGGTGCAGATGCGGCGGCCGCAAAAACACTTAATGGTTATATAAATAAAGATTTAGAATGTAATATCGAAATATCAAATATAACCGTTACAGGTAAAGTTATTTCAAATAATGATTCAGGTTGTACAGTTGGTGGAATTGTCGGTAAATTATATACCAAGGGCAGTATTA